>JBGQCZ010000450.1:0-5205 GCA_041495645.1 Gemmataceae bacterium
AACCGCATGACGGCTTGGAGGTCAAAGTCATGTTCCACCAGTTGGCTCGCGAGGTAATCGAGCAACGGCTCATTCGTCGCGGGATTCGTTGCGCGCAAATCATCTTCCGGGTCGACCAGGCCCCGGCCCAGGAACTGTTTCCACAGGCGGTTGACGGCCAGGCGGGCGAACCAGGGATTGTCGCGGGCGGTCAGCCACGCGGCGAGGCGCGAGCGCGGATCATTTGGAGGAATGGCCGCCTCGGCGGGACTGTCGGGCGGCCGCATCGCCACGAGACGATCCGTCAGCGGCATGCGCGTTTCGCGAAATCCCGCGTGGAAAACCAAGTCCTTTCCCTTGGCGACCGGCTTGCGAGTCAGGCCATTGAAGAAGCCCGCGAGCCCGTAGAAATCGTCCTGGCCCCATTTGTCGAACGGATGGTGATGGCACTGGGCGCATTCCATGCGAACGCCGAGAAATGCCTGACTGACGGCCTTGGCCGCGTCTTCGGGTGTCGCGGCCGCGCGAAAGAAATTGACCGGCCCATTCTTGGCCGAGTCGCCGCTGGCGGTGAGCAACTCGCGCACCCACGCGTCGTAGGGCCGATTGCGGGCGAACTGCTCGCGCAACCAGCGATGGAACTCATAGGCGCCGCGATCGCCGAGTTTGTCGCGATTGATCAGCAAGATGTCGGCCCATTTCATGGCCCAAAGGTCGGCGTATTCCTCGCGTTCCAGGAGTCGGTCGATCCAGCGCGCTCGCTTGTCCGCTCGTTTGTCGGCGAGGAATTCGCGGACTTCGTTGGGCGTCGGCAACGTGCCGATCAGATCCACCGAAACGCGGCGCAGGAACGACGCATCGTCGGCGAGTTCGGATGGCGCGATCCCCATCAACCGCAGCTTCGACTTAACCAACTCATCGATGCGATTGTGAACCGGAACGACCGGGTAGGGATTCGGGCCATCGGCGCGCGGCACCTGGATGCGGACGGCGGCGACATGGCCCATGTAGTTGACCGTAATCGCCGCCTCGCCCGGAAGTTTGCCGGTGCGGATTCTGCCGCCGCGATCGACCTCGGCAATCAAGCCCGCGTTGCTGGTGTAAGTCGCGGCCGCCGTCACATCGCGAGTGCCGCCGTCGGAAAACACGACCGTGGCCAGAATCTGTTGCTCGCTTTGAGAAGTCAGCACGCGATTCACAGGGCTCACGCGCACGGTGACCGGCTTGGGAGCATCGGCCCGGCCGAGCGGCATGCCTTGTTCGATCCAGTGCAGGAGAATTTCATAGTCCGGCGATCCGATTTCCAGGCGTCGCCCGCCGCCGTGAGCGAGTTGGCCGGTCGGTTTCAGCAGCACCAGACTCTGTCGCGGACTGGCGGGAAAGACGCGCCGGCCGCGCGCCTCGCGGGTTAACGCGTCGTAATCCGCATTCGGGTCGAACCCGAAAACGGAAAGTCGAAACCCATTTTGACCGGACGCCTTGCCATGACAGCCTGCACTGTTGCACCCGAACTTGGAGAACAAGGGCACAACGTCGTTCGCGAAATGGACCGCCGGAAAACCAGCAAGCTCTTGAGCGCGAATGGGAATGCGGGTCTCCAGCGTGCCGGCGCGCACCCGAAGTTCGGCGGTCCCGTCGGCCACGCCCACGATTAACGAACGAGCAATGCGGGCGACCGCCCGTTTGTCGATATTCAATTCACAATCTTGAGTGAGGTCGATCAATCGCCCATCGGCCATGCGTCCGGTCACGAGTAGATGCTGTTGCCGGTTGTGGCCGTTCAGAACGATTGACGATGGCTCGACGATCAACGCTTGCAACCCAGTCGGTGGCGCAGCGCACGCAACCAACGGAAGTGCGAACACCATCGGAATAACGAGCGGCAGCCTCATGGAACCCCTGGGGAGAATCGGGCAGGTGGGACAATCGGCAGGATCGTTTTGGACTGAACTCAGGCGGGATCAAGCAATTCACTTTACCGCCCAAGCATACCCTACTCGATCGGGCGCGACAATGGTTTTCTGGGCGTCGTTCACGCAATCTTCCCGGAAGCGAACGCGGGAATCCTTTCCGCGTCCGGCAGTCCGAGCAAGGGGCTCTTATTGATAATGAATCGCGAACGGCTTGTTGGTGATGAAGAGCACCGTCACGTCGCCTTCGGCTGAGGCACCGTGCTCCATCACCGTACCCTCGGGGAACCAAACGAAACAACCCGGACCATAGTTACCCGCGTGGGTGACCAGCGTTCCTTCCAGCACAAACATGCCGTGTGCACAAGGGTGGGTATGCCGGACGTTGATGACCCCAGTGGGATAGCGGACCAGGCGAATCTCCATGCCGGTATCCGGATCGGTAAACAGTTCCTTGCGGAAAAGGGCACGGCCCAATTTCTCATTGAACCGCTCTTCCCAGGGCAGAATGCCCGTGTCGACGGCGACTAGCGTTTGTGCTTCCAAGCTGGTCTCCCGATGAGTGCCTCGCTCGCGTCATATTTGCACTGCGTGCCAAGGTTGGATTACTTCTCCTCGTGGCAGCCTGTGCCAAGGGGCTTATCCGACAAGCCCCTTGGCTCGCAAGAAAGAGCCGCCACAAGGCCTTCGCATTGAACGCGCTGCTGGCGACGATCGCCGCAGTGATGAGAACTGGCCCAACGCCCGGGCCGGGGCCGGCGGCGGGATCGATCAAGGGGATGATCCCGGCGAGCAGTCCGGGCAGGAATGCCAACCCAAACCGGCCGACTTCCGCATCGTGCGCCCGGAACAGGCAGACGAGGCCGAGCCCGATCTGTCCGAACGACACCGCAACAATCGCACTGCGGCAAGCCCACATCTTTTTCGCTCACCTCCGCCGTACGACGCTCGCTTGGGCCGTCGCGTCACTTGATCAGCACCCTCAAAGACCGATCCAATTCATCACGCGACGCACAGAATTCGGGGACTCGCGAACCCTGTTGCCGCTGTCAAACCTGACATCAATAATCCCGGTGGGTCCAGGCCAAAGCCCAGTCCAGTTACCGTCTTCCAATGACACCGGACGCATTCCGTTAAGCTGATGTCCGAGGACGATCTCAACCTCATCGTACGTCATCCCCTTCTGGACATAGAAGGACGGATTGCGAAGAGTCACCACAACGCCTATTGCGAGCGCAAGGCCAACGAGACAAAGGATGACACCCTTACGACGAGTCATTGTCCCTACTCCGCAGCAACCTCGATAGTGGCGATCAATCCCCTGTGCTCGCACGGCGCTGCCTCGAACCCAGCAAGTTCAGCAACCTCGGTCATCTCGGATGATCTCCGTAAGACCGTCGCCGGGAAACATGTGGAAATAGAAGAGTCGCTCGTAAGTGAACTCATGCGTTTGCACGAAGGCGTCAATACGCTGAATGATGTCCTGCTTAAGAGAGGCGAACGCGTAATGGCTAGACCACAATACGAGCCAGCTCGGGGTCGCAAGTCGGTGCAAGCACTTTCGACCCAGCAAATTATCGATTATGGTCGGAAAATCTTCGTCTGGGGCGACCAAGGTATGCTGCGCGGAAAACACAAGGAGTGGCTCGTTCTCGCGCGCGATGCGCGGGTCACCCGCCAAGTCTTGGGGCGCTACGAAAATCGAGTGGACGCTCTCTTCCAGTTCCGCAGGTAATCGCAGTCGCACACTCGTCGTATGCCGCGACTCCGTGAAATGTCGCTCAAGCACGGCCGCCAAGGTCGACTCGTAGCCGCGTAACTGGATTCTTGGAGCATAGTTACTCTTGAGAGTGATCGTCACAGCCTGATTGCGCGTGGTCTCGCCGACTGTCAAAGCCTGTACGATCGACCTCCGAGTTTCGTTCAGAATTGCGTTCTTTTCCAGTCGATTCACCGGTAGGACTTCACTCAACTCGATTCCGTGCGTAGCAGTGTCCTTCTCGAAGAGCACATCCGGAGGATCAGATTCGTTCGACCGGATGCCTGAGACTGTGAAGCCCTCGTGGGCTGCGAGTATCGGTAGGAACGAGTTAACAAGATAGCGTTCAAGCTCCGGCTTGGAATGTCGTGGCAGGTCGCGACCTAGCCGGAGCCGGGCCGAACCGGTCGCGGCCGCGAGGTCGAACGAGATTAACCACTTAGGCCTCACATGCAGTTCTCTTCAAGCAAGTTGCATTCGATCTCGCCACAACCTTCGCGCCGGAAACCGGCGCCCCGCCTCTGACATCCAGCCGGGTCAGAGAAGCATCACGGCCGGCGCTCGGCGCCATTCACCCACAACCGGCCATCGAGGGTGAGCTTCAGCCGGTCCCCCTTCTTTACTTCTCCACGAGGGGTCTGCTTGACCGTCACTTTACCATTCACGATCTGCATACTGTAGTGGCCCTCGACGAGCACACCGACGTATTCTTCCCCGGCCCGATCCGGATTCGACTGGTGTTTGTGCCAGGTCTCCGGATCGAACTCGTACTCGATCAGATACCCTAGCTCGTCCGCCGTCTCGAACGACCGTGACGCCGCCCACGGCCGCCAGGCCAATCCGACGACGATCAATCCGCCAAGCACAGCGACTGCAACTACAGCCAGTGGCCACCGCCGCTTCATTACGCCCCTCCGCGCCGCCGCGCCGCCGAACTCGCCATCGAACAGAATCTTTCTGAATAGTAACGACCCCACGAATCCCGTTCAAGTAACTTGCAATCACGAATGAGCTCGCGTTCAGAGTGCCGCAGCGACCAAAGTAATGTCACCAGCGCGTTTCGAGGCCGAAGTGCAGGCCCTGCGCCCAGAAGAAATCGGTGCGGAAGAGGACGCTCGGTCTAATCGGCGGGGCTTCGTAGTTGATTTGCGATAAGTCGATGGGTTGAATTTGCTCGCCGGGGCGGACGGGGTTGTTCCAGGTCAGCAGGGAGTAGCCGAACCGAAGTTGGAAGCGCGAATTCAGCGACCAGCCGAGCGTCAAGCCCCATTCGGTGACGACGTCGAATTTCGCCCGCTGAAAGTCGCCGGTGTTGCCGGGCAGAACCAAGAGGCCGAAATTCTCGGTGGTGCGGCCTTCGGGAGTGTGAAAGACGCGGTCGCCCTTGGTGCGGATTTCTTGCACGTCGGCGCCGAGCGCGACCACGCCCTGGCCTTCGAGCGACCAGCGGCCGCTGCGCAGCCAACCGTTGAGTCCGAACTGCGCGCCGAAGAACTTGTTGAACGTCGTGAAGTGGTCGGTGACGCCGATCAGGGTGCTTTCGTCGGGCAGGATGCG
>JBGQCZ010000451.1:0-5193 GCA_041495645.1 Gemmataceae bacterium
CGAGTCTTCGAGGCCCACCTTGGAATTCAGTTGGCTGGTGGGCCTCGAAGACTCGGCCCACCCTACGTAAGACTTAGGAGTTTTCAGCCATGGCCAAGAAAGACGACGTTACGAAGGTTGCGATCAAGCCGTTGGACGACCGCGTTGTGATCGAATCGCTTGACGCCGAAGAGCAAACCGCGGGCGGCATTCTGTTGCCCGATATGGCCAAGCAAAAGCCGCAACGCGGCAAAGTGATCTCTACTGGTCCCGGCAAGATGCGCGATGACGGAAAACGCACCGCCGTCGCCGTTTCCGTCGGCGATGAAGTGCTGTTCGGCCGCTACGCCGGCAACGACGTGGAAGTGAACACCAAGGAATACAAGATCATGCGCGAGAGCGACATCCTCGCCAAAGTGGTCAAGTAACATTTAGCCCTCGGCTTGCCGGGGGTAACCGTACATGAATCCGGCGACGCTGACGATTTTCCGTTACTGTCGAAGTATCTTTGATTTCCCCCGGCAAGCGGGGGCTAAATGGGGACATCAATGGCCAAGCAACTTCTTTACACCGACGACGCCCGCAAAAAACTTCTCAAGGGAGCCGAGATTCTCGCCCACGCCGTCGGCATCACGCTCGGGCCGACCGGGCGCAACGTGATCATCGACAAATCGTTCGGCGGACCGACCGTCACCAAGGACGGCGTGACGGTTTCGAAGGAAATCGATCTGCCGGACCCGTTTGAAAACATGGGCGCGAAACTCGTCAACGCGGTGGCGCAAAAAACCAGCGACGTGGCGGGCGACGGCACCACCACGGCGACGATCCTCGCCTTGGCCATTTACCAGGAAGGTCTGAGGAACATCACCGCCGGCGCCAATCCGATGTCCGTCCAGCGCGGCATCGAGAAGGCCGTGGCCGCGGCCGTCGAATTCCTCGAAGGCACACTGACCAAGCGGCTGACCAAGAAGGAAGAAATGAAGCAAGTCGCGGGCATTTCCGCGAATAATGACGAAGCCATCGGCAGCCTCATGGCCGACGCCTTCGAAAAGGTCGGCAAGGACGGCGTCATTACCGTCGAGGAAGGCAAGACTTCCGAGACCACGCTCGAGTTCGTCGAAGGCATGCAGTTCGACAAAGGCTACATCTCGCCGTACTTCGTCACCGACCCGATGGAAATGAAGGCCGAGTACGAAGACGCGCTGATCCTGCTTTATGAGAAGAAAATCAGCAGCACGCGCGATTTGCTGCCGCTGTTGCAAAAGGTCGCGGTGCAAGCCCGCAAGCCGCTTCTGATCATCGCCGAAGACATCGAGAGCGAAGCGCTCGCCGTGTTGGTGGTGAACAAGTTGCAAGCCGGTTTGCCCGTGGTAGCCGTGAAGGCCCCGGGCTTCGGCGACCGCCGCAAGGCCATGCTCGGCGATATCGCGGTGCTCACCGGCGGCACCTTCGTCAGCGAGGACCTTGGCATCAAGCTCGAAAACGTCGGCCTGGAACATCTGGGCAAGGCCAAGACCGTGCGCGTCGAAAAAGAAGCCTGCACGATTATCAAGGGCGCCGGCAAGAAGGAAGACATTGAAAAGCGCGTCGGCCAGATTCGCGCTCAGATGGAGCAGACCGAAAGCGAGTACGACAAGGAAAAGTTCAGCGAGCGCCTGGCGAAGTTGATCGGCGGCGTGGCCATCATCAAGGTGGGGGCCGCGACCGAGGCCGAAATGAAACAAACCAAGGGACGGGTCGAGGACGCTCTTCACGCGACCCGTGCGGCCGTGGCCGACGGCATTGTGCCCGGCGGCGGCGTGGCGTTGCTCCGTTGCGTGGACGCGGTCGAAAAACTCGGCGAGAAACTCAGAGGCGACGAACGGCTAGGCGCCGAAATTGTGGCCCGCGCTTTGACCAAGCCGATCCGCACGATCGCCGAGAACACCGGCGTGGACGGAGCGGTCATCGCCGACGAGGTTCGCATCCGCGGCGAAAAGAGCCCGAACATCGGCTACAACGCCAATGACGGCGAATACGTCGATATGTTCAAGGCCGGCATTGTGGATCCCACGCGCGTGACGAAATCGGCCCTGGTCAACGCCGCCAGCATCGCCGGCTTGATGCTCACCACCGAGGTGATGGTCACGAAGATCGACGACGAAGACAAGAAGTCGAAGATCGCCGGCGCCGTGCGGTAAGTCAATCACCGTTTACGTTTCGCGCTTGCTGAATGTGACGAGCGCGAAACGTAAACCGCTTCTTCTCCCCTCGCGATCAAACCACAAAACTCCCCGAATCGCGTATACTGGATTCGTCACGGAAAGCGAAACACTCCGCGAGGCCGGGAATCACGACCATGTCCGGGAAGCGCGATTATTACGAGGTGCTGGGCGTCGAGCGCGAAGCGAGCGCCGAGGAAATCAACAAAATCTATCGCAAGCTGGCCCTGCAATTTCATCCGGACCGCAACCCCGGCGATCCGGAGGCGACCGAGAGAATCAAGGAGATTAACGAGGCCAACGAAGTCCTCAGCAACACCGAAAAACGGCGTCGCTACGATCGTTACGGGCACGCGGGATTGCAAAACGGGGACGGCGGCGGGGCGCGATCTGGCGGCGGCGGCTCGATCTTCGAGTTCATCGAAGATATGTTCGGCATGGGTCAAAACGGCCCACGCTCCGGACGCGACATTCAGGTCGTGATCGATCTCACACTCGAAGAGTCGTTCCGCGGGACCAAGAAGACGGTCGTTTACCAGCGCGAGGAGAATTGCGGCGAGTGCGGCGGCAGCGGCATCAAGAAAAACGCCCGCCCACCCGCTTGCCGGCGCTGCAATGGCGCGGGCGTCGAAACCGTCCGCGGTTTCTTCGGGCTTCCTCAGCAGCAGGCCTGCCGAGCCTGCCGCGGCATGGGCGCCGTTGTGACGGATGCGGACATTTGCCCGGAATGCAAAGGCCGAGCGCGCACTACCCGCAAGCACTCGCGCCCGGTCACTATTCCTCCCGGCGTTGACACGGGCAACGTCAAACCGATTGCGGGAGAAGGAAACGCGGGCGAACCAGGCGGTCAAAGTGGCAACCTCAATTGCGTGTTCCGCGTGGCGGAGCACAAGATGTTTCGCCGCCAGGGCGTGCATCTCATGCTGGCCGAGCCGATTCCGCTGACCTTCGCGGAAGCCGCCGTGGGAACCACGGTCGAGATTCCAACCCTCGACGGACCCTTGAGCCATCGCATGGAACCCGGCACGCAAGCCGGCGCGCGATTGCGGTTCGAGGGCAAGGGCATGCCCGACGTGAACGACCCGAAGCGCCGCGGCGATTTGATCGTGCCAGTTGCCGTCATAACGCCGCGAAACCTGACCCAACGCCAACGCGAACTGCTTCAGGAGTTTGCCGAGATCGAAAAACAACAGGAATCGCCGGAGCACAAGAGTTTCTTCAACAAGGTCCGCGATTTCTTCAAAGGCGACCGACGAGAGTGACGTGCCATGCCCGAATTGCGACCGACACCGAGCGAGGAACACGCCGACATGCCCGGCGATGACGCGGCCGACGCGGTGCAGCAGCGAGCGGAGCAGGCCGAGCGTCAGCGCGACGAGTATCTGTCGCTGCTGCGCCAGTCGCAAGCCGACTACGAGAATGCCCATCAACGCCATCGCCGCGAACGCGATCAGGATCACAAATACCGCGGCGAGCCGTTGGCCCGCGACCTGCTACCGGCGATCGACAACCTGGAACGCGCGCTCAGCACCGCTCAGGAAGCCGGCGACAAGAGCCCGCTGGCGCAAGGCGTGGCGCTGGTCCACGACCAGATCCTCGACGCGCTCAAACGGCATGGCATCGCCCGAATGGACGCCCTCGGCCGTCAGTTCGACCCGAACTTTCACCAGGCGATGATGCAAATACCCGCGGCCGACAAGCCGGCCAATACCGTCCTTCAAGTTCTCGAACAGGGCTACATGATTCACGATCGGGTGCTGCGCGTGGCCAAGGTCGTCATTTCCGCCCAGCCTACCGACTGACGGAGACTCTCATGCCGACTTATGAATATGCGTGCGACGCCTGCAAGCATCAGTTCGACGAATTGCAGAGTTTCTCCGACTCGCCGCTGACCAAATGTCCCAAGTGCGGCAAGAAGAAACTGCGCCGGCTATTCGGCACCGGCGCCGCGGTGTTGTTCAAAGGCTCCGGCTTTTATCAGACCGATTACCGGAGCGAGTCGTACAAGTCCGGCGAAAAGAAGGAAGCAGACTCCACCAAACCGGCGGAAACCGCCAAGCCCGCCACGACGGCGGATTCGACGGCGAAGGCGAGCACCGACTCGGCAAAGCCCGCAAAACCGACGGGCAAGGGCAAATCGGACGGCTAAGGCGAACAGAAAGCCGGCGGAATGTCGAAAGTCTGGGGCGAGGGCGGCCGATGAATGCGGTACGCTGCCCGATATGCGCCCGGGAAGTCTTCGGGAATTGCGCCGACTGGCCCGATTTTCCGATCTGTTCCCCGCGCTGCCGGGTAATCGACTTGGGTCGCTGGCTGGGTGAGTTATCGCATCCAGAAATCCACCCCGGAAGAGGCTTCCTCGGCCAGCGACTCACCGTCTCCCCCCGACTCGGTCGTTCACGACCGTTTATCATAGAGAGGGCGTTCGCCGATTAGGCGAACGCTCTTTTCATTTCCGAAACGTAGAATGCCTATGTCATGCGTTTCTTGATCGACGGTTACAACCTGATGCACGCTCTCGGATTGGCGCGGCCGCGTGGACCGGGCCAACTTGCCCGGAGCCGCGCGGACCTCATCGATTGGCTCGTGAAAATTCATGCGCCGGACGCCGATTCCGTTGACGTCGTGTTTGATGGCCGAATCAATCCCGGACAATTCGACTCAGATCAGAACGATCGAGGAATCCACATCAGTTTCTCGGTCGGGCGAATTGCCGACGATTTGATCGAGGAAATGATTGAACGGGAACGCGATCCGCGACGAATGACGGTCGTGTCGAGCGATCGGCGCATCCGTGACTCGGCCCGGCATCGCGATTGCATCGCCTGGAGCTGCGACGAGTATCTCGACTGGAGCGCGAATCGCGGCCACGAGGCGACGAAATCAACTCCGCCGGCGGATAAACCCGAATCGGCGTCGTCCGCCGAACGCGAACATTGGAAGAAAGAATTCGCGGATCTCGATGCCGATCCGAAATTGCGCGAATTCAACAAACCGTTCGAAGATTTCTACC
>JBGQCZ010000452.1:0-5192 GCA_041495645.1 Gemmataceae bacterium
CCAGACCCAGAATCGGCGTGCCGTCGGCCACGCGGGCGGCAAGCCAGGGGATTGTGCTCCGTGCCAACTCACGCGCTTGCGGCAGAAAGCCCTTGCTAATCAGCGCCCGGCCACAGCAAACCCCGCCGGCCAGCTCGACGCGCAGCCCGGCCGCTTCCAACACTCGCACGGCGGCTTTACCGATGTTCGGTTCGTTGAACGTGGTGAAGCAATCGTCGAGCAGAATGACTTTTCGGCCGCCAGGGACCGGCTTGCGACGTTCGAACCATGTGCGGAAATGACGGCGATGGTATTCCGGCAGGCTGCGGCGGCGATCGATGCCGGCGATCTTTTCCAAAATCCATCGCGAAGCCCGATTGCGCGACAAACGGTTCACCAGCGGGGCGAACCGTGCCGCCAATGGATTGAGTCGGTGGATATTCGCCATCAGTACGTGGCCGAGCGGCCGCATTCGCCGCCGGTAGTACGAATGCATGAACTCGGCTTTGAGTTTGGCCACGTCCACGTTGCTCGGGCATTCCGTCTTGCACGCTTTGCATTGCAGGCAAAGATCCATGACGTCGAACAGCCAGCGCTGCTCCAGAGGTTTCTGTTTCGCGGTCTCCTTGTCTTGCTCGACGATTGCCAGGCGCAGCGCGTTGGCGCGGCCGCGCGTGCTGTCGCGCTCGTCGCGAGTGGCGCGATACGACGGGCACATTGTTCCGCCCTGTGTCTTACGGCAGACGCCCGAGCCGTTGCACAACTCGATCGAGTGAAAGAAACCCTCCTGGCGCGAATAGTCGAATTCCAACGGCGGATCGTGCGGAATCTGGGTGCCGTAACGGAGATTCTGAGTCATGGCGGGCGCATCGACGATCTTGCCGGGATTGAAGAGATTGTGAGGGTCAAACGCCCGTTTGACTTCGCGAAACGCCTCGTACAGCACGGGGCCGAACATCTTGCGGTTCCATTCGCTGCGGGCCAACCCGTCGCCGTGTTCGCCGGAAAGTGCGCCGCCGAACTCCAACACCAGATCGGTGATCTCCTCCGTGATTTGCCGCATCTTCGCGATTTCCGCGGGCAAATGCAGATTCATCAACGGGCGGATGTGCAGGCAACCGACGCTGGCGTGGCCGTAGAAGGCGCCGTCGGTGCCGTGGCGATGCAGCACCTCGCGGAAACGCGCGATGAACTCCGGCAGTCGCGCCGGCGCGACCGCCGTGTCTTCGATGAAGGTGATCGGCTTGCGCTCGCCGGGTGTGCCGTAAAGCAACGGCATGGCGGCGCGGCGAAGATCCCACAGCGGATCGCGCAACGACGGATCGAGGGCCGGCACCGATTCCATCAAGCCGGCCACGCCGTTGAGCCGGCGCTGCAAGTCATGTACGCGGGCGGAGATTTCGGCGACGTCGTCGCCGCTGAACTCGACCATGAGCAAAGCGGCGGGATGACCGGGAATGGCGTTCATCGCGTCGCGCAGCTTTGGTTGGGTGCGCGACAGATCGATCAACATCTGATCCATCAACTCGACGGCCGACGGCTTGAACTCCAAGCAGGCGGCGAGCGCGTCGAGAGCGGAAGAGAGAGAAGAGAACTGAGGCACCAACAGGCCGCGGGCCGCAGGCTTTGCCACCAGCGACACTTCCGCCTCCGTCGTGACCGCGAGTGTTCCCTCACTGCCCACCACGAGATTGGCCAGGTTCACGTTCCGGCCCAAGAGGGCATCGAGGTTGTAGCCGCTCACCCGGCGCAGGATCTTCGGATAACGCCGCTGAATCTCGCCGGCTTGTTGTGTCACGATGCGACGCACGTCGCGATAAATCCCCGATTCACGTGTATTGGCATCCGCCCGCCGTTCCCACTCGACCCCGCCGAGCGGACCAAACTCGGTCTCGCTGCCGTCGGAGAGAATCACGCGCAAGCGCCGGACGTGATCGATGGTCTTGCCGTAAACGATGGAGCGGGCGCCGGCCGAGTTGTTGCCGATCATGCCGCCGAGGTTCGCCCGACTGGCAGTGGACACGTCCGGGCCGAACTGCAGGCCGTACGGCGCGAGAGCGCGATTGAATTGGTCCAACACCACGCCCGGCTGCACGCGCGCCGTTCGCGAGGTGGGGTCGATGGCCAGAATGTTGTTCAAGTATTTGCTGCAGTCGACAATCAAGCCGGGCCCGATGGATTGGCCCGAAAGGCTGGTCCCGCCGCCGCGGGCCGTTACCGGCATGTGCATTTCCAGCGCGATCTGCACGGCGGCGACAAGAGCTTGTGGCGTGCGCGGAATGACCACGCCGGCCGGGGCGATCTGGTAAATGCTGGCGTCGGTACTATAGAGGCGACGGGTGGTCGCGTCGAAGCGCACCTCGCCGTCCACGTGGCGGAGTAAGTATTGTTGCAGCGCCGCCGCTTGCATGTCGCGAAAATCGAGCATGCGGGTATTGTAGTCGACCGCGACTTACGATTTGATTGGAACCGATTCCACCAGCGAGTCAAACACGCGGACCTGTTTCCAATTCGTCTTGTTCTCGGCGATGAAACGCTCGTGCAGCGCGTCGATCTGATAGGCGTCATGACCCGCGCGGTTCGCGAAGATGAGATGCACCCCGACATCGAAGTCGCGAACATTGACATCGCGCGTCAGCCCGGGTTCGAGCTTGCCGCACGCGAAGTAGACGATGCCGGGTTGCACCGTGAGGTACTTTTTGCAAGCGCCCAACAGCTTCTGCACAGCGGCGGGCGAGTTGTCGATGAGGGTGAAGTACACGTTGTGGGCCAAAAGCGGTTCGGGCATTACAGTATTCTCCATGTGACTGAGACGCCCATCAGCATACAGGCTGCTTCTCGACATTCCATCCGCGAACTTGACATGTACTTTCTCGACCTCACTCTGACCAGCCTTGCGGAGAACCTCGCGCTCGACGAGGCGCTGCTCTTGCTCGCGGAGGAAGGCAATAGCGGCGAAGTGCTGCGCTTCTGGACTTGGCCGCGGTTCGCGGTGGTGCTCGGGGCCGGCGGCATCATTGCCGAAGACGTGAACGAAATCGACGACGTGCCGCTAGCGCGTCGTTCCAGCGGCGGCGGCACGGTGTTGCTCGGGCCGGGTTGCTTGTTGTTTAGCCTCGTGTTGAGTTTGGACCGGGCACCGGAACTTTTGCAAATCAATCCGTCGTATCGTTGGATCTTGAGCCGCGTCGCAACGGCATTGGCGGACATTCAACCGGGCATCGAGTTTGCCGGGACCAGCGATCTCGCGGTGAACGGGCGAAAATTCTCTGGAAACTCTCAGCAGCGCAAACGCCGATTTCTGCTGCATCACGGCACGCTCTTACACGGATTCGATCTGGACGCGATCGGCCAATACCTCAAACTGCCGCCGCGCCGGCCCGACTATCGCGGCGATCGCCTGCATCGTGAATTCCTGATGAATTTGCCCGATCGACCCGCAGATATTCAGAACCGCCTTCGAGCGGCTTGGCAAGTTGGCGAACAATTCAAAGACTTGCCCACGGAATTGGTGCGTCAGCTTGTCTCCGAAAAATTTGCAACGGCGGAGTTCATCCGGCGGCGTTAGACTCAACTCCAAAACGCGGCAAACTGGGATCATTCTCGGTCTTCAATTCTCGGTTCTCCATAACCCGGCTTTCCGGACTGGCGCGCCGCTTTCAAGGCCGCGAAAATCTCTTCCATTTGCTTCACGCAACCGGTAAGCGATTGAGCCGCCATCTGGAAATTGGTGTGATCGGAGACACGTTTGTATTCGCGCTGGAATAACTCCGCCACGCGGCGGATCTTCGAGAGCTTGCCCGAGAGTCGATTGAGATACTCCGCGTGATCGCCGCGTTCGCGGGCGGGCTCCACGGCCCGAATCGCGTCGAACAGCGTGCGCGGCACTTCCAGTAATTCGGCGTCTTCTTGAATCTCATCCGCGCGTTTGAGGAACGTGCGCACCATCCACAAATGGGCGAGCAGTACGTCGAAGCGTTCGATGGCCTGTTCGGGTGTCATCCCCATCTCCTGCGTGCCACCGGGTTTATCCCGGTGGTTTAGGCTCGGCCGGCGTCACCTGCGCCGGCTGTGGTTTGGATTTCTCGGCCTCGGCTTCTTCCTTTGAGAACAAGACGAGCGCTGCTCCGGCTCCAACCAAAACGATGCCCACCAGCAGTTTCCAGCCGGGCATTTCGAAATCGAAATTCATCCAGTTGCCGTGCTTGGGATGCCAGACGATGCTGATGAGCACGTTAATGACCGGCGCCAATCCGAAAATGATCGGCGCGATGTAGACCTTGTAGGTGGCGGGCGGGACGCCATCGGCTATTGCGGCGCCGACGGCCGCTTTCGTGGCGAATACCACGCAAATCGCTCCGACCGCGCCGGCGACCCCAGCAAGGCTCGAGAAGATCAAGCCGTTCATACTAAGATTGATGTCCGACCAACTCTGCACGCCCGTGAGGAATATAATCAACGGTATCACCACGCCAATGACGAAGTAGGCGACGCCCACGCACAGAATCGCGGCGATGCGGCTCGCCGGTTTGCCGCCCAACTCGCTGCCGCCGAAGAAGATGATCGGCACATAAGTGCCCCACGACAGACCGGCCAGCAGCGCATACATGAGCCATTCTTGGAATTTCATCTCGGTCTCCGGAAAACGGGACAAGGAGACACGGGAACAAGGCGACAAGGGATGTGCGTTACATTCCCCGTGTCTCCTCGTCCCCAAGTCTCCTTGTCCAAAACATGACCCTGACGGGATTCGAACCCGTGTCGCGGCCTTGAAAGGGCCGTGTCCTAGGCCTCTAGACGACAGGGCCAACCATGTTCGCACGGCAACGATATTGTTAAGCCCGTCCGAGCGAAACGTCAAGTTGAGCCGTCGATCACCGGCGGATGGTTGGTGAACGTTGAATCCAATCCGACGCTCGCGCATCGAACTTCGGTAAGGCGAAACTCTGGCGAGCGTTGACTGAATCGCTACAATTTCGCCTGAAGAATCAAATTGTCGAGGAGACAAGTTATGGCAAACGCAAATGTCGTCGAATTCAATAAGGACAATTGGCAGAAGGAAGTCGTCGAGAGCAGCGTTCCGGTGCTCGTGGATTTCTGGGCCCCGTGGTGCGGTCCGTGCCGGCTGCTGATTCCGATCGTGGAAAAGGTCGCCGGGAGTTTCGCAGGCAAGGTCAAGGTCGGCAAGCTGAATATCGACCAGAATCAGGAAC
>JBGQCZ010000453.1:0-5191 GCA_041495645.1 Gemmataceae bacterium
CCTCCCAGCCCGCCCAATCGCTGTAACGCCAAACATCCATCCAATGCCGGCCCCAGCGTTCGCCGTAACGCGGATCGCGCAACAATCGATCGACGACCTTCTCATAAGCATCCGAGGACGCGTCCTTCAAGAATGCGTGAAGCTCGTCCGGCGTCGGCGGCAGGCCGATGAGGTCGAGATAGACTCGTCGCAACAGCGTGGACCTGTCGGCTTCCGGCCGCGGTTTCAGCCCACGCGACTCGTGTTCGGCCGCGACAAACAGGTCGATGGGCGTGCGCGCCCAATCCTTGCCTTTCACGGCCGGAGGTGCTGGCCGCTGAACCGGGTCATACGGCCGCCACGGATAGGCCGAGCGGAACTTCTGGTACTCGGCGAGCGTTCGCTTGGCTTGCGCTACCTCTTCCGGCGTGGGTTTGTCTTTGGCGTCTCCGGGTGAATGGCCGGTCAAGATTTCGATCAGGTTCGGCACGCCATCGCCGTCGCTGTCTTCATCGGCGATCGCGTCGAAGACGGTGGGAATGTCGAACTTCTTCCCGGCTTTTTCGAATTCGCTGCGAACGGCCTTGATCCGGGCGCCGAAGGGATTGTGCGGTTTGCCTGCCACTTCGTCTTTGCCGGTTTCCGGCGTGTGGCACAGAGTGCAGGAGTTGAGGCCGTTGGACAAAAACGGGCCGAGGTGCCCGGCCAGCGCTTGCTTGTGCGGCGGCTTGGCAAAAGCGGGGACGGCAATCAACGCGGCGACGGCCAGGAGCAGCCAACGAGTTGTCATGGGTAAGTCCAAAGTCCGGGCGGGGAGTGCATTGTCAGCGTAGCCTGAAGGAAGCGTCTTGTCATCAACGTTTCGAAAATGTCCCGCGCGGCCCGGATGCTCGTAGGTGAAGGCGCTGATCCCATTGAGGTCTGCGGCCCGCTCCGAGAACAACAAATAACAACAATTCGTGGGAACCGCCTGGTTCCGGATTGATCGCAAGTCGTTGGCGTGCCATCGTTTGTCATTCTCCCCCGATGCCCTCACACAAATTGTTGTTTTTGTTGTTTTTGCGGTCAGCCTCCGGGCGGACCAACGGCGGCAGCAAGCCGGCTGGACCTCACAACCCCGAAGCAACGAGACTGGATTCGACATACTCACGACTGGCCTCCCGAAATGAGCGCACGAAGAGCGCCGGGCCGAATGGCTGCAAACAGTTTACCCTCGGCATCAAGTTGCTTGCCATGTCAGCAGAGGTTTGAAGGGGGCAACCGTCATGGAGGCAGCCCGAACGATAGCTTCGCCTTTGAACGGAAGCGGCGGCACGTGAGAATGCCGTGCTGGGCCTCGGGCAACGTCGCCCAGGTTCCCGGATAGCGAACCAGGACTCCGAACTGGGTCATGGCCGCGAGCGCCGTATCAAACCGACCCCACTTCGATTCGATCGGCAGGCTTAACCGCAACAGGATTGACAACTCGTGCGTGCGAGGAAAAGCAACGCTGGCTTCCGTCAGACGCGCCTTGAGGTATTTCTCGATGCACTGTTGCGAGAAGAAGCAAATCCTATCCCGCCGCGACTTCTTGCGCGAGCGCAGCGCCTCGCAGGCGCCGTCGTAGTCGGATTCGGCCTTGGCCACCCACTCGCGAGTCATCGGCAGCATAGAGTGTGATTCCCGTCTCCATAACTTCGCGCAAGAAGCCATCACCCCCGGTGATGCGGCGCCGAACGTCCGCCTCGGATCGGACGATCAAGTCCATCGCGAAGGGCACTCCCAGCTCGATACGCATTCTCCCGGCGGCCGTCAGCGGCGACATCGACCAGCGCTTTCGCGTGATCAGCAGATCCACGTCGGAATCCTCCGTGGGATCGCCGCAGGCGTAGGAACCGAACAGCACGATTCGGAGCGGTTTGAAACCGGCCGCGATCCGATTGACATACGCGATGATGTCATCGGCGCTCACTACTGTCGCGGATGCGCCGTGCGGTTTCATGGCAACGACCTCGTATTGGCAAACTTCCATCTATTGTTCCCGCCAACCGTGCTTTAGGCAACCTCGATCACAATCGAATCTGAAAAGAGAAATGCACAAGCGCGTGGCCGGGGGCTGAGTCTTCCAAGCCCGGTTTCGCCAAGACCTAACAACAGAAATGAACAAGCGTGCCCAATGCCGTGCCCACCTTCAGCGTTGCCCCGCAGTTTCGGGCAATGGAACGAAAACAACAGCTTCTCTTTCGGGCAGCGGCGCCTGAGCCCAAGCCAAGAAACGCGTCGTTCTATTGTGGATATCCCACTCGTGGGGCAATCCGGCAACTCTCACGCGGAACGCAAATCCACTGCGCAGGTCAACGCGGCGCAAGACCGCAAGGCGCGTGGCCGGGGCTGGGCTACTCCAATGCATCGCATGTTCCCGGATTCTGGTTGACCCGTTCCCATTTCCGCCAGTAAGATTATCTTGGTCATTGTTGCCGGAGCGAGCCATGAACGCGGCGATACCTTCCGTTTTCGACCTGTCCGCCCCAGAAAAGCTCCAGTTGGTAGAGGACTTGTGGGACGACTTGGCGGCCACGCCCGAAGCCGTGCCGATCCACCAATGGCAACGAGAAGAGCTCGCACGGCGAAAGGAGAATCTCATGAAGCACCCCGCATCGGGTGTTTCATGGGAGGAAGCCAAACGCCGAATTCGAAGCCGCCATGCCCGCTGAATTGATCATCTCGGCGGAAGCCGTCGACGATCTCGTGCAGGCCTACGATTGGTATGAAACTCAGCGCGTGGGCCTGGGCGAGGAGTTTCTGAATTGCATTGATGCCTCGATCGAATCAATTCGCCGCTTTCCCGAACTGTGCGCGATTGCCTATGAAAACTATCGACGCGCGCTGGTGCGCCGCTTCCCCTTCGCGATTTTTTACGAGCACTCGGAAAATGTGGTGAGCATTTACTGCGTTTTTCACACGTCGCGCGATCCCAACAAATGGCGAGCCCGCCTGCCGTAACCCGCACGGCCAATGCCGCGCCCGCCTTCAGCGTTGCCCCGCAGTTCGGGCAATGGAACGAAAACATCAGCTTCTCTTTCGGGCAGCGGCGTCTGAGCTCAAGCCAAGAAACGCGTCGTTCTTTTGTGGATGCCCAGTCGTGGGGCAATCCAGCAACTCTCACGCGGGACGCGAATCCGCTGCGCAGGTCAGCGTGGCGCAGAACTGCAAGGCGCGTGGCCGGGGCTGAGTCTTCGAAGCCTCGGTGCGTCACAGACCAGGTCGTCGAAGACTCCGACCCGGCCACGCGCCGCCAAGCGGCCCCAGCAGGTGATCGAGAACTGGAGCAGTCTTAGCGGATTTCATGTCGAAACCATTAACTCGGAAAGGCGACGCACTACGAACCGAGTTGCTGAGCCTGCAATATTTCAAGGATTTCGTGCCCATACCGTTGTGCCCGTTTATCACCAAATGCCTTGATTTTTCCGAGATCGTCGGTTGTCTTTGCCCTAAATTTGATCATTTGTTTGAGCGCCGCATTATTAGCCACCGCGTATGCCGGGTAGCCTTCCTCACTGGCCTTCTTGGTTCGCCAGACTTTCAACGCCTTGTAGGCAACTTCTTCAGACGGAGTAAGTTGAACGTCTTGCTGCGGAACCGAGTCGGTCCGCTCGTCGAGCGGTTCTGACACGTAGCGCGCCAGTATTTGGAGCGCAACATACAAAGCACGCGCAATCTGAGGATGTTGGTAAGGGCTGTCGTACGCAAAGGCGACCTTCGTCTGAGGGTCCATTCCGTCGGCAAGCAGCTGAATGATTCCAATTGCTTCGGGAATATCCATCGTTGAGCCCATTGATGTTAATCCGAATGCGGGTTCGGCAATACGCTGACAATGATTCTACAACAAGGTGCGTGGCCGGGGGCTGAGTCTTCGAAGCCCCGGCGCGCCACAGACCAGGTTTGGCGGCCAAGCCGCTTTGATGGTGCGAACCTGGGCGCCTACCTAAGGCGTCATGGAATTGGGGTTCGCTGAGCCTGCTCGACAAATCGACCGACAATATGGTATCTGCATCACAATACCGGAGAATCCGCGATGACCGACGTTACGCCGTATTCATCGCTGCCCAAGGTCGTCGAATGGCGAGATTTTCTCACCAACTATCCTCCCGGAACGCGAGGATCAGTGGAAGGGATAGCAGATTTGAGCAGCGGGCATCCGAAGATCTTGATGTTGGAGCTTCAGCTTTATTGCAACGGTAGTTGCGCCAATTTATCGTATTGCATCGGACAGCTGCGAACACAGGGCTTGTTATTCCCCGCGGGATCGCGATCCGAGGAAGTGATGGACTATGTCCTCGTGTACTCTTGCCGCAAATGTCAAGCACATGTGAAGTCTTACGCAATAAGGATTATTGGGCGTCAGTGGCGTGACGGCATATTTCTGCCTTCCATGGATGTGGCAAAGATGGCGGAGTGGCCCGATTTTTCGTTCGATATTTCCCCCAAGCTGAATGCGCTCCTACGACCTGACCGTGAATTATTCCTGAAAGGAAAGAAGTGCGAGTCGAGTGGCCTCGGAATTGGGGCGTTCAGTTATTATCGAAGGATTGTTGAGGACCAGAAGAATCGACTGTTTGATGAGATCATTCTCGCGGCTCGCCGACTCAACGCCGCTCCGGATGCTGTTTCACGGCTAGAAGCGGCCCGGGCTGAGACGCAATTCGGCAAAGCGGTCGACATGATCAAGGACGCGCTGCCGGAATCCCTGCTTATCAAAGGTCATAACCCACTGAAACTCCTTCACAATGCGCTCAGCCGCAATCTGCACGGAGCGAGCGACGAAACGTGTTTGCAGGCCGCCCACGACATACGTGTTGTTCTTTTTGAACTTGCCGACCGGCTGGGGGAGGCATTGAAGGAGCAAAACGAATTGAACGAAGCGGTGAGTCGCCTGTTGAGTCCGGTCGCTTGAAATGCGACACTTCGATTGTTGTTCCCGCTATCGATCAGGTCTACTCCTGACTGAAGCACTCCCCGAACGATTTCGAGGACAGCTCTGGACACCCGCAGAATCGCCAGCCTGATTGAGGGAACGCTATCCCAGTGCGACCGCGCGCGCTCGATCGAGTGGTGTGCGGCTCGCAAAGTTTTCATTGATACGGAGAGTGTCAAATTAGCGGTCGAATCAAAGTCAACAGCCCGCCCATTGCTCCGATCTACTCGCAATCTGAGCCCAACCAAACCATCGACC
>JBGQCZ010000454.1:0-5171 GCA_041495645.1 Gemmataceae bacterium
CAGGTGGTGCGTCGTGTTGTCCACGATACTGTCGGGCGGTCCGGGTTGGCGTTCCCCAGCGGCGACCCATGGATGAGTCTGTCAGCGGTTTTCCGCATGCCGGCCCCTACTTTTCCCGCGCCACGGCCCCCGTGCGCTCTTCGTCGCGGTACTAAGTCAAGATGTCAAAGACCTGTTGCAGCGAGAAAAGCCGCGAAAAACGACCAAGGCGGGGGGTTCACAACCCGCCTTGATCACTCACTCAGGAGGCTCAAAAAAAGGGAGGGGATGGCTGACGCAGGTCATGCGTCGGTGTGCCAGCCCAAGAAGCGCCCCTCCCCCCTCGAGGCCACCAATATCATACGCAACTGATCCTCGGTACACTAGCTCAGAACGCCTCCGCGTTCAACGATTTTGCCTCTCGCAGCATGCCGTTGTTGCCCACGAAGACAACCTCAAAAAAAACCCAAGATGGGTACAAAAGTCCACTATGGCAAAAACGCTATAAAAGTAGGCGTTTTGCTAGCAAAATAAATCTTGGATTTTGTTGTTTCTCACCAAGCCCAAAAGATGATGCCCATGAGTATACGCACGTATGCACGTATCGTATCTGAGGCAAGGGGAATCATCCACCATTTTCAGGTAGATGGTACAGTGAATTGGGTTAGCGCAGCTTTGCCGAGCCTTTTACTCCAAGATTGGCGTAGATTTGGCGGGTGGCGTCGGACTTGTTCAGAGTGTAGAAGTGCAGGCCGCGGACTTTGTTGTTGAGCAGGTCGAAGCATTGTTGCGTGGCCCAGTGGATGCCGACGCGGGCCACGTCTTCGTCGGTTTCGCAGCGTTCGACGGCTCGAAGCAATGCGGCGGGGAAGCGCGATCCGGCGGCCAGGTCGGCCATGCGATTGAGCCCGCCGCGCGTGGTGATCGGCATGATCCCCGCCACGATCGGCACTTTGATCCCGGCCAGATCGCAGCGCTCGCGGAAATCGTAAAAGTCGTGGTTGTCGAAAAACAACTGTGTGCAAATGTAATCGGCCCCGGCATCTACTTTGGCCTTCAGGTGTTCCATTTCCTTCAGACGGTTAGGCGTGTCGGGGTGACCCTCGGGAAAACCGGCCACGCCAATGCCGAAACCGTGCGAATGCTTGCGGATGAACTTCACCAGGTCGGCGGCATATTTGAAGGAATCGTTGGCGCGGTCGTAGTTGGGCATATCACGGGGCGGGTCGCCGCGTAAGGCAAGGATGTTCTCAATTCCGCTCTTGGCGTAGCGATCGAGAATGGCGCTGAGTTGGCGACGCGAGTGGCAAACACAAGTCAGATGCGACACTGCCGTCAGCTTTGTTTCTTTCTGAATGCGCAGGAGCAGATCGTGGGTGCGCTCGCGGGTCGATCCGCCGGCGCCGTAGGTGACCGAGACAAACGACGGATCAAGTTCCTGCAAAAGGACAATCGCCGCGAACAACTCCTCCCAGGCCGCGTCGCTCTTGGGTGGAAAGAACTCGAAGCTGAACGTGGTCGGATGGGCGGCGAAGATATCGCGAATGTGCATGACTCGATCCTGATGCGGTGCAACGCTGAGAATTGTATCAAAAGCCGCTTGCGGCTTTGCGGGAATCGCAAAGCCGCAAGCGGTGGAATCCGCTATTGATCACCCTCGAGTTTCCGTTTTGGGGTTGGATACGAGGGCTCCTCGGTGAACCAGATTTTCTGCCATTCGCCTTGAACCTGCTTTTTGTCGCCTCGTTCCGCCTTGGGCATCTTGACGGGGTTGAGCTCGTTCGAGAGTCTTGGCTTCTCAAACGAACCAAGTGGTCTCAAGTATTCCGGGACCATCTCTTGGCGAACCTCATCAAAGCTTGTCCACTTGGACACTACTGGTTTGCGATAAGTGGTCGGCTGCATTATTTCGCCATCGAAGACTTCCATGCCCCGAGACTTACTCAATTCCCGGGAAATTTCCGGCGGCTGCGGCATCGGCTGATACGTCTGCTTGAAGATCGTCTTGCCGAAGCACTCCGGGTCCAAATCCAGCGCCTGGCGACCGTATTTGCGGGCCATTTCCGGCTCGCCGTTCGCGCACGCTTCGTGATACTTCTGCACGAGCTTGGCGGCAATCTTCTCGGCCCGCAGTTCCACCGCCGACTTGACGGCTTTGGTCGCTGCCTTGGCCGCAGGCACCGGGCCGATCGTTGATTCTTCTTCCTCGAAGACCACGATCTTGGCCGGCTTGGCGCACTTTTCACAACAACCTTTCTCGCAACAGCCCTTGTCGCAGCAATCAGCCTTGGCCGCCTCGCAACACGATTTGCCGGCGCCGTGACATGCCGACTCCGGTTCCGAACAGATGATTCTTGGCGTCACCAGCACCAGCAGGCGCTCGCAAACGTGCTCGTTGCTGATGTTGCGGAATAACCGGTTGACGTACGGCACCTTGCCCAAGACCGGTATCTGCTTCTCGATCCGCACATCGCGCTCGATCTTGCCCGCGTCGATCAGCATGGTTCCGCCGTCGGGAATCACGAAACGCGTGTCGCATGTCAGCGTGTTGAACTTCGGCTGCTGAATGTATTGCGTGAACGAAACGGGACTGCCCTTGCCCCCGATCGGAGCAATTTGCGTGGCCACGGGGATCAACGGCATGGTCGAACTCACCTGATACGTGTGGTCGGCTTGCAAATGCAAACTGACAAATCGCCGATCCGCCGACAGCATCGGCAGGACCGAGACGTTTAGTCCGGTACGGACGGTTTTGTTCTTGGGAATGATGCGAGGTTGATCGTCCGTTGCTTCGACCGTGACGCCCGTGACGAATGTCTGTTGATCTTGCACGCAGATATTGGCCTGTTGGCCGTTGAGCGTCGTGAGCTTCGGCGCCTGCATGACGCATGCTCGCCGGTCGCCCTGAACGGCTTCAAGCAATAGATGAGCTTGAATGTCCGTGATCGGCACGGCGCGCGTCTTGCAGTTGGTTTCACCGCAGCGCTCGCCATCGCAGCATTCGAAATCCAAGCCGACCCGTTCGATGCCATTCTTGGTTTCGCGAATGATCCGCGGCTGCTGGCCCTTGCCCATGTCAAGATCGAGCCCGAATTGTTCGAAGAAATCTTGCGGCACGGTGACGATCCGCATTTCGAACGTGACGTTGACATCCTGGAGTTTCCGCAGAGTATCGAGCAACGCGGCGACTCGCTGTTGCATCGCTTCCGGAGCGCTCACCACCAGCGCCATTCCCACGGGCGAATAGTCAATCTTGCAATTGCCGCCGGCGCAGGTCCAGCACGCTGGCTGACATGTGCCGGTGATGAGCTTCAGGAGATTGGCTTCGTTCGTTTTGCTTTCCGGCGGCGAGCAGGTCAGCGGGCAGTCAAAGCCCGCGCAACAGATCCCATCGAGTTCGCATTTCGAGGCAACGCCGGCCATGCCCGGGAATGGGCCGGTCATGCCGGTAACGGGAATAACCAAGTCGGCGACGGGATAGATCGCTCGCTGGTGATCCGAGCAAGCGGGGCAAACCGGGGCCGGGCAAACGGCGGGTTTGGCGGGCCGGTCGGCGGCGATCAAAACCACGGAGCCGATCAGCAAGGCGAACGCGGCCAATAAGCGAATCTTCGACATTCGCGTAATCCTCCGGGAAGGGTGTAAGGAACGAGGTGCGGATCGAGAAGCGGCAGGAACGATAGCGAAATGTTCGGGCGACGCAATCGGAGTTTAGTCGCGTAAGCGGCGCAAGCGTGGGAGACTTGGAAATGTGCGGAACGTTGGATCTACGATTTCTTTTCGGCAGCCGCAGCCTCGCGTGCCGCTCGGCGCTCCCACAACACCATGGTGCGTCGCATGTGCTCATCCACTTGTTCGAGCGTGGCGATCATGGGGGCGAACATGGCGCCCGGCTTGCCTTTGGGCGGCCCCAGCGGCGTGAAGCCAAGATGCTTGTAGAGAGAAATCTGCTCCGTGAGCGCTGAGATCAAGTAGTGTGTGTAGCCGTGCTCACGCGCGAAATAATTCATGACGTACGTCAAGCCGACCAGCACCGGGCCGTGCCGCTCTTGTTGCTCGATCGCCAGCAACCGCACCTCCAGCGGACGCATGCCGGGTTTCCGAATCACGGACGCATCGTCCAAGCGGGATTCAACGGAAAAGGGAGCATGGTCGTGGACACTGATCATGCCGATCACGCGGTCGTCGAGCAGGGACAGGAAATACGTGTTCCATTCGTGAAACTTGTCGACCAATCGACCTTCGCCGGTGTCGGCGTGCTGCTGAATCTCTTTCACGAAGGTGCGGTAGTTGAGCCGGTGAACTTGTTCGATTTCCTCGGGCGTGCCCGCTTGTTTGAACGTAAACCGGCCAAGGCGCGGGATGAACTGACTTCCGGGAGCGGCACTCGGTTGCTTGTCCGACATGTGGTTGGCTTCCTCGCCGAACTGGTTTTGAAGGTTCCAGCCATTATAGTAGACCATCAACTCAAGAATCGTGGGTGTTGTAGGATCAGCCTATCCGGAGCCTTTTCATGTCCGCCAAGACCGACGAAATCTACGCCGGCATCAGTTCCGAGGCCGTGCGCGCCAAGACCGGCAAAGGTTGGTTCCAGTGGTTCGCCATTTTGGACAAGGCCGGCGCCACCAAATGGCCACATAAGAAGATCGCCGTCTATTTGCACGACGAGTGCGATTGCCGCGATTGGTGGAGCCAGATGGTGACGGTCGGCTACGAACAAGCGCGCGGCTTGCGTGTGAAGCATCAGACAGCCGACGGCTTCACCGCCGGCGCTTCGAAAACCGTCGCCGTGCCCATCGCGAATCTGTACGAAGCATGGCTGGACCCAAAGGCCCGGGCCAAATGGCTCCCCGACGCCGCCAAGATCACCATCCGCAAAGCAACCAAGAACCGATCGTTGCGCATTACCTGGAGCGACGGCAAGTCAAACGTCGACGTGATGTTCTACCCCAAGGGTGCGGCAAAGAGTCAGGTTACCATCGAACGCCGCAAGCTGCCGAACGCCAAGGCCGTGGCCCAAGTGAAGGCGTACTGGACGACAGCGCTCAACAAGTTGAAGGGACTGTTGGAGGAAGTTTAACCGCGACGCGGAGTCTTCGGTGCGGAGCGCGCCGGCCCGAGCGCGCCGCGCCGAAGACTCCCCGGCGCGGGTTAACGGCGGTCACCCCCCGCGGCCGCGGGGGTGGCGGTCG
>JBGQCZ010000455.1:0-5159 GCA_041495645.1 Gemmataceae bacterium
AGCGATACGCAGAAATCGGTGACCGCGCACGAGAACATGGCGATTCTGGATTTCCAGCCAGAGACGCGGGTGGCGGCCCGCTACATGCAAGTCGAGTTCAGCGTGGCGGTCGGGAATTTCAGTCCCGCCGAACGCAAGAATGTCCGCGTTACGGTGCGGGTCAAGGGCCAGGAGCGGGCCGAGGGCTCGTTCAATATCACGAGCGTGCCGGCCGGTTCCATCACCACGGGCACCTTCAGCGTGGCGTTCGATCAGCTTGGCCAGAACCCCGTCAGTGTGAACCTGGAGAACGAAGATGCCGGGCTGGCGGCCGACAACGTCCGTCATGCCGTCGTCGAAGTGCGCGAGAAAGTTCCGCTGCTCATCATCGAGGGCGATCTCAAGACCAAAGGCACGCAAGAGAGCGACGGCTACTTCCTGAATTCGCTGTTCAGCGAATCGACGCGCGGCTTCGACGTGGTGATGCGCGGCCCCAACGACTTGGAGAAACTCAATCTCGAGCAATATCCGAGCATTTTCGTCTTAAACGTGGCGCGGCTGACGGAAAAGGCCATGCAGGCGCTCGAGAAATATGTGCGCGGCGGGGGCGGCGTCGCCTTCTTCATGGGCGGCGAGGTGAAGCCGGACTTTTACAACAAGCTTTATGCCGACGGCAAGGGCCTGTTCCCCGTGCCGCTCGCCGACAAACCCACCGATGCCCCGTCGGAAAAGGTCAAGTTTGAGCGTATATTCGGCAGCCTCACGCCCAAGATTTATCCGCGCAACGAAGGCCACGCGATCTTCACCCGCATCTATCGCGACGAGAAGTCGCGCAGCCATTCGCGCGAGAACAACAAGCACTTGATCTTCACCTCGATCGACCGCTACTTCCCGGTCCCGCGCACGAAGTGGAACGTGAAGCCCGGCGAAGTCGAGGAACTAATGACCTTGCCGAACAACAAAGAGATCACCGACTACGCCGACGCGACCAACGCCGTCCTCCGCTCGCTTCCCGTCGAGGATCCCAAGAACGCCAAGTTCAGGGTCCGGCTGGAAGAACACCGGCGCACGATTCAGAGCGTGCTGCTCAACGGCGGCGAACTGTACAAGCTCGTCGGTCCGCTGGACGTGTTGCTCAACGAGAGCGGTCCGGCGAATGACCCGGCCAAGCCGAATTTGCAGGAATTCTGGCAGGCCCGCGAACAAGCGGAACTGCGCGAACGGCTTGCCAAACTTCTCGAAACGGTCCGCTACGGCGATCCGTTCCTGATTGCCAAGAACTTCGGCAAAGGCCGCGTGCTCGCCCACATGTCGAGCGCCAACGCCGCTTGGAACGACATGCCCGGAGGCCTGTCGCGTGTTTACTTCGTCATGCTCATGGTCGAAATGCAGAAGTTCCTCGCCAGCAATACCTCCGATGTAAACCTGACGCTCGGCACGCCGCTGGATATCGAACTGGATGCCACGCGCTACGAGGCCAAGGCCCGGCGCTACTTCCCGCCCAAGATCGACGTCAGCAAGGGCCTGCCCACCAAGTACACGCCCGTCGATGCCGGCGAGCAGACCGGCGAGGTCAAGGACAACAAGCTGACCTTCCGCTTCAACGAAGCGTGCGTTCCCGGCGTTTTCGAGTTCGTGCTGACACGCAAGGATGTCGGGGAAACCGATAAGCCGATGGGTGGGGCCGCGCCCAAGCCCGCCGACGCGGACAAGGGCCGCCAGGAAACGATGGCCTACGCGTTCAACCTCGATGGCTATGCCGAGAGCAATCTGAAACGTGCCGACCGCGACGATCTTTCGGCGGTGGCCGGCGCCAACGTGCAACTGCACAAGCCCGGCGACGGCGCTTACGAGAATCTGTTGAAACTCAAGAAGAGCGATTTTTCCGAATCGCCGTGGATGTACCTGTTGTTCCTGCTCGTGCTGATTGCGGAGCAGGCGATGGCCGTGCGCTTGAGCTTCCATACCGCCGCGGCCGCTCAATAGCCGCTCGCGGCTTTGCGGGAACTTGAAAGACCATGAACGACAATAGCTCGACACAAACCGAATTCGTCTTTCGCCGGCTCGGCGAGGGCATCTCGCTGTTCGGTCACGAGTTTCATCCGGCCATTTGGGTGGTTCTGCTCGCGATCGTGCTGACGCTCGGCATCGTCTACGTCATCTTGATGTATCGCAAGGATCGCCGCTCGATTCCGCTCGGTTTCGCGATGCTGCTGGCGATGCTGCGCATCACCGTCTACCTGCTGATCGGCGCGGTTTTCTTGCTGCCGGCCCGGCAGGAATGGGAAAAGACCGAGAAGCGCGGCCGCGTGATTCTTTTGCTCGACGTGTCCGAGAGCATCACCCGCGTCAGCGATGAAATCCCCGGACCAGGCAAGTCCGCCGACCAACTCGAAACGCGGCTCGACAAGGTTCTCCGTTTCCTTTCCGACAAAGACGTGGATTTCCTTCACAAGCTGATGGAAAAGAACCCGGTCGTGGTCTACCGCTTCGGCGCCCGACTGGACGAGGACTTCTTTGCCTTCGACAAGAACGCCGAGCCCTGGACCGGCGACGAGTGGAAGTCGTGGATCAAGATGGATTTCAAGCACTGGGTGCTTCAGGGCCTCACGCCCGCAGGCAAGAAAATGATGGTCGATCAGGCGGACTTCGAGGGCGACAAGTCCGGCAACGCCGAATGGGCCATCAAGTGGTTGAAGAAGGACGAGAGCGAAGTGATACCGGCGGCAGCGCCGGAAGCAGGTTTCAGTGAGGCCGACCGCAATCGGGTCAAGGAAAACCGCGAGAAGCTCGACAAGCGCATGGAGGTCGTTCGCCAGCTTCTACAGGGCACTAACGTCGGTGAATCGGTCCTCGGCTGCATCAACCGCGAAGCCAACAACATGGTGCAAGGCATCGTCCTCATTAGCGACGGACGCAGCACCATCGGGTCCGAGTCCACCATCGGCGAGCTGCGCGCCCGCTCCAGCCGCGAGCGCATTCCGCTATTCACGGTCGTCGTCGGCGAGGACCGGCTGCCCATCAGCATCCAGATCGTCGACGTGCAAACGCCCGAGCAGGCCCCGCCCGACGAGCGTTTCGTGATCCGCGCCGAGATCGACGGCCTCGGCTTGGCCGGCAAGGATAAACCGGTGTTCCTCGATATTTACCGCCCCGCCGACAACCCCAAGAAAGACAAACCGGCGTACACCATCGAAGGCCGCGTGACTTTCCAACCCGGAGAACCACCGCATGGGCAAGTCGAATTCCCGCTCGACCCCACCGCGGGCGAAGGCAACAAGGACAAACTTCCGCTCGATTTCTTCAAGCCGGTCCGCAAGCCCGAACCCGGCAAGGACCCGGCCAAACCGGACCCGATGAAGAAAGAAGGCGACGATCAATACTCCACGGGCAAGCCCGAACTGATCGAAGGCGAATGGAAGTTCATCGTCCGCGTGCCGAAAGACGACAACGAGGCGTTCGTGGGCAAGGAACACCTGGCCGATGCTGTGTCGGTGCAGGTGATCAAGAAACCGCTGCGCGTGTTGTTGTTCGCCGGCGGTCCGACGCGCGATTTCCAGTTCGTGCGCACGTTGCTGGTTCGCGAAAAGGACGAGAAGCGCTGTGAATTGAGCGTCTTCATGCAGAACCTCGGCCGCGACGGCAAGGACGTGCAAGACGTGGAGCCGGAGCGCCGTTTGAACCGCTTCCCCACCACGCTGATGGTCGGCGAGGGAGCGGCCAAGATCGATCCGAAGGAGAAATACTACAACCTCGATCAATACGACGTGATCATCGCCTTCGACCCCGATTGGTCGGAACTGTTGCCCGAGCAATTCAATCTGCTCAAGACCTGGGTCGAGCGTCAGGCCGGCGGGTTGATCCTGTGTGCCGGGACGATCAACACCTATCAACTGGCTCGAGCCGCCGAAGGCGACAAGCTCAAGACGCTGATCGATTTGTTCCCGGTCATGCCAGGCGACAGCGTGCTGCCGGTCAATCCGGCGCTCGGCACCCGCCGCAATACCAAGAAGCCCTGGTACCTGAATTTCCCCGGCGCCAACAAAGACATGGAGTTTCTGAAGCTCGATGAAGACAAGCTGATTCCGCTCGCTGGCTGGGACGACTTCTTCTTCCGCAAGGAACGCCGCGACGAAAAAGACACCGAGGCCAAACGCGGGTTTTACGGCTTTTACCCGGTGCAATCGGTCAAAAAGGGCGCTAACGTGGTGGCTACGTTCGCCGATCCGGCCGCGCGAATGCCGGACGGCTCCGAGCACCCGTTCCTGGTGACGATGGAATATCCGCAGGGCCGAATCATTTACCTCGGCGAGGAAATGTGGCGCTTGCGGCAATACAAGGACGTCTTTTACGACCGCTTCTGGATCAAGCTGGCCCGCTACGCCAGCGCCGGCAGCCGCGTCCGCCAGAACAAACGCGGCGTGCTGGTGATGGGCAAGCAGTTCACGGCGGGCAATTTCGTCCGGCTCGAAGCGCAAATGTTCGGGCCCGATTCGAACCCGTTGCCCGAGACGATCGAAGTGAAGGCCTTCATCTCTCCGCTCGCGAGCGAAGATTCGAAGGATCGCAAGGAAATCAAACTGTCGCCGAAGCGAACGTCGGTAACTTGGGGCGGCTGGTTCCAGGGCCGCAACTTGATGGAGAACGCGGGCGAATACAAGATCGAGATTCCGATCCCGGGCACGCCCGATTCGTTGCGCGGCAAGTTTATCGTCCGCGAATCGAACCCCGAGTTGGACATGGTTCGCCCTGATTTCGCGGCCATGTATCAGATCGCCAGCCCGTTCGACGACATCAAGGAACGGCTGGACCGCAAGACCGCAGACAGCATCCGCTCGGTGCTGCAAGGGCGGCGAGTTACGAGTGAAAAGCCTGTTGCCGGTGAGCAGCCCGTCGACGCCGATTTGCAGCAAGCCGACACCGCGCGGCTCTACTTCGACCTGAAGACGGCCCCGCTGATCCCGGATTGCCTTCCCACCGCCGAACCCAAGATTCAAAAGAATCGCGGCAAGGTCGACGACATTTGGGACGACGGCCCGACGATCGGCCACGACAACAAGGGCCTGCCGATCGAGATTCCCTGGATGCTCATGGGCATCGTCGGCCTATTCTCGATGGAGTGGCTGATTCGGAAGTTGCTGCGCCTGGCTTGATATAGCCCCCGGCTTGCCGGGGGAAAC
>JBGQCZ010000456.1:0-5159 GCA_041495645.1 Gemmataceae bacterium
AACTTGAAATGACTTGAACATGATCGAACCCTCGGAAACGCGCGCACGTGAAGCGCCGCGCCGAAATGACCTAGATAATGTACATCGGTATATTATCCGATGCAAGGGCAGTTGCGTGGCCAAACTCCTGCCGGGAGGGCGAGGCTCCTGCCGAGCCTGGCGCATCGGCTCGGCAGGAGCCTCGCCCTCCCAACACGCCGGCGCGGCTTGACAACCCCGCCGCGCCACTCGATACTAAATATCAGTTCACATCCCGACTCACTTCCTTGAGGTGCCCATGTCCAGTCAAGTTCGACCCACCAGGATTGAAATCGCCAAGGCCGCCATGATGCGGGCGGCCGGTCTGAGTTGGGAGGAAATCGCCGCCGAGTTCGGCGGCTCGGCCGGCCGCGTCCGCCATTGGCCCATCGAGTTCCCCAAACCATGGATTCGCCATTTTCGTTTGGCGGAACTACGCTTTGCCCGCGAAGCCGCGGCGGAAGCCGTTCAGGTCCTGCATGATGTGGCCCGACACGGAGACGAGCAACCTGGACAAGCGAGTGAGAGGGCCACAAGACCGGTTCGGACGTGGGATCGCGCTGGCCGAAAGCGTGTTGCAGAAAAATGGAAGTCCCAAGCTCGAATACGTGGTTGGCGAAAACCATCTTGCGGTGATTGTGAGAAAACACCCATGAAGACGATTGTGTTCTTCAACAACAAAGGTGGAGTCGGCAAGACGTCGATGGTATTCCACCTCGCATGGATGTTCCGCGACATGGGGCATAGCGTGCTTGCCGTCGACTTGGATCCCCAGTCCAATCTCACGAGCATCTTTCTGGACGATTCTGAATTGGAAAATCTATGGCCTGAAGGAAAACATCCGGACACCATTCTTGGTTCTGTTGATCCGCTGATTGAGAGCTTGGGCGACATTCAGAATCCCAAACCGATTAGGATCAAGTCAAATCTCTCAATCGTTGCAGGAGATCTAGGGCTAAGCACCTTTGAGGACCGTTTGTCGGAAGCGTGGGGAAAATGCCTGGATGATAAAGCTCCTATCGCGGGGGACGGTTTCCGGGTCGTCACCGCTTTTCACCGAGTCATGAAGACGGCAGCGGAGAGTTGTGGCAGCGATCTTGTGCTAATCGACGTCGGTCCAAATATCGGCGCAATGAATCGAGCTGCACTGATCGCCGCCGATTTTGTTGTGATTCCCCTCGGCGCGGACTTGTTTTCTCTGCAGGGACTCCGAAACCTCGGACCGTAGTTTCGCAGATCGATGCGCAGGATGGTCTTTCGCGCGTCGATCGCTTGCGGCGAGACAATCGTTCCGCCCCACGACAGGCTGTTGATGAGCTTGGAAAGGCCATGGCGAAAGCTGTGAATCTCGTCTTCCGAAAGTCCGGCGTTGTGAAGGTGGGTCAGCGTGAAGTAGCGCGCCGTTTGTGCAAAGTGGCGCCCGAATTGACCGAGATGAAATGACGCCGCCCCTGAATCGGGCGCGCGACAAACACACAGAACAGGTGACGAGCGTGGCGTTCGGCCCGGAGGGAACGCGGATCGTCACCAACGGTCATGACAAGACGGCGCAGGTGTGGAACGCTGTCTTCCTATTCGTCACCACTCGATCAAATTCTAAATGTGGACCCTGCAACGCCGCGAGCGACGAGAACGATTACTCCACCCACGCAGCGGGCGGTGAAGGCGCTCACCCAGTATTCTGCAACGCCGCAAGCGACGAGAACAATTATTCCACCGTGACGCTTTTGGCCAGATTCCGGGGCTTGTCGACATCGCAGCCGCGTAAGAGGGCGGCGTGGTAGGCGAGGAGTTGCAACGGGACGGAGAAGACCACCGGCTGCAAGTATTCCGGCACTTCGGGGACGAAGATCACTTCGTCCGCTTTGGCTTCGACTTGTTGGGCGATCTCGTCGTCGCCTTCGCCGCAGACGGCAATCACCGGTCCGCCGCGGGCTTTCACTTCTTCGAGATTGCTCATCACTTTTTCGAAGATCGGACCGGTCGGGATCAGGAAGACGGTCGGAGTGTGTTCGTCCACGAGGGCGATTGGGCCGTGTTTCATTTCGGCGGCGGGGTAGCCTTCGGCGTGGACGTAGCTGATTTCCTTGAGCTTGAGGGCGCCTTCAAGGGCGACTGGATACAGGAATTGGCGGCCGAGATAGAGCATGTTGGTGGAGTCGGCGAACTTCTCGGCGATTTGGCGAACTTGATCGTGGCAGCGCAGCGATAGGCGCACAGCCTGCGGCAATGCCCGCAGGTCGCGCACGATGCGAGCGCCGTCGAGGCTGGACAAGTGCCGCATGCGGCCGAAGTGCAGCGCCAGCATGGCCAGCACCGTAACCTGCGAAGTAAACGCCTTGGTGCTGGCGACGCCGATTTCCGGGCCGGCGTGCAGATAGACGCCGCCGTCGGCCTCGCGGGCGATGCTCGAACCGACGACGTTGCAAATCGCCAGCGTCGGGTGGCCTTTGCGTTTCGATTCGCGCAAAGCCGCGAGCGTGTCCGCGGTTTCGCCGGATTGCGTGATGGCGAGGATGATGGTGTTGCGATCGAGCGGCGGATTGCGGTAGCGGAATTCGCTGGCATATTCGACTTCCACCGGCAGGCGGGCGATTTCCTCGAACAGATACTCGCCGACGAGCCCGGCGTGGTAGCTGGTTCCGCAAGCGGTGAGGATCATCCGTTCCACGGAGCGAAGTTGGCGGACGTCGAGATTCAGACCGCCGAAATGAGTGGTGGCGTCATCGTCGTACAGCCGGCCGCGCATGGCGTTTTCAAGTGCTTCGGGTTGCTCGTAAATCTCCTTGAGCATGTAATGCGGGAAAGCGGCCCGGTCGGCTTCGACCGGGTCCCAGTTGATGGTCTGCACGTTGACGGAAACCGATTCGCGGCGGGTGTCGAAGATTTCCCAGCCGTCGGCCGATATAGCCGCGACTTGGCGGTCTTGGAGATAAACGACGCGATCGGTCTGGCCGGTGAGAGCGGCGGGATCGCTGGCTAGGAAAAACTCGCCGTCGCCGATGCCGAGCACGAGCGGGCTGCCGAGCCGAGCGCCGACGACGAGGTCGGGGCGGCGCGGACTCAAAACGGCCAACCCGTAGGTCCCTTTCAACAGCGCCAGCGCTTCCAGCACGGCGTCGATCAAATCGCCGCTCTGGTTTCGTGCGATCAGGTGCGCGATCACTTCGGTGTCGGTATCGCTGTGAAAGACGACGCCGTCGGCTTGCAGTTGCCGCTTGATCTGAGCGTAATTTTCGATGACGCCGTTGTGGACGAGCGCGATGGCATTTTCGCCATCGCCGGCAAGGTGTGGGTGGGCATTGGCATCCGTCGCCGGCCCGTGCGTGGCCCAGCGCGTGTGGGCGATGCCGAGACAACCGGGTGCGGGGCGCTCGCTGAGTAACTCGCCCAGGCGGCCAACGCGCCCGGCGCGCTTGCGCAAATGCAAGTTGCGGCCGGAGAGAGTTGCCAACCCGGCGCTATCGTAACCGCGGTATTCGAGCCGCCGCAGCCCTTCGAGCAAAAGTGGTTCCGCTTCGCGCCCGCCAACATAGCCGACGATTCCGCACATACCGATTCCCTCCCTGGAAGCGGGCGACCCATCCCATCGTAGGCGTCATGATTCGGGCGAGACGCGAGTTTATTGGTTTTTGTTCCGATTCGGATAGATCAGTTTTTGAAACAAGTAAACGGGGCAAGAGAGGTAGAAATGAAATCAGGCGGGCGAGGCCGAAAACGACCTCGCTCGCCTGATTGAATCACGCCACTCGAACAAGTAGTTCCGTCGAGTGAGTGTCGGAGCCGATGTACCACCGGCTACTATTGTTGCCGGCAATTGGGGCAATATGGGTTGAAGTAGTTCTGGTACACCGGGGCCGGCGACGAGTACGACGAGGTCGCGCGGCTGGTGGCGATGTCGAGATTCTCGGTGGTCACGACGACGTGCGTCGCGGCCGAGTAACGATTCAAGGCGACGGCCAAATCGCTTTCGGAGAGCGTGCCGTCGTGACGGAAGGCTTGCAGGTCGCCGTCCCGGCTGCTGATGAACAGGGCCGTTTGGCCTTCGACGCCGAACAGTTCAGTGATCTTCTTGCCGTAGTCGCTATCTTGATCGATAAAGACGGCCACATAGTTTTCGGCCAGAAGCCGCTGAATTTCCGCGCTGAACGCGCCCTCGGAAAGCAGTTTCTTCCACCCGTCCTTGCCGGGAGCCAGGAACAAGGCCAGCGGTTTTTGCTTGCTGACGGCGGCCGCCTTGGCGATCCGGTAATTGTTCTGCCACGAAACCGACGGTTCGTTGGCAACGGGAAGGATCATAGCCAGCAGTGCGATGGATGAGTACATCTTTGGTTTCTCCGTGAAGTTGAACAGCCCACCTCGGAACTACACAATCAGCATCGCCGTTTTCGCGCGGTGATGATTACACAATCCGCGTTTTCAACAACGTCCCGTGCCCGCCTTCGTCCAGCAAAGACGCGCGGGAAATACAGTCAGTTTGGTTAAGAGAGGTAAGAGACAGCGGCCTTCTGGCGGCTTTGGCTGATGCGAGTCAGCGCCGCGACCAGGTCCGGTTTGCGGATTCAAATGGCTAATAGTGCTGTTCGGGAAGCGATGCACCGCTTGGGTGGGTTGAGAAAGTGGTGAGTTTGCAGAAGAGAATCGTTTTGGGTGAGGTGCGCATCGGGTTTTGTCTCCTTAGCTAGGGGTCACCTCGGTCTGGGGCCATCTAGCCCCGTCCATGTTCGAGCCCCGTTTGGGGCCTGCCGCCATGCAAATCCTCCTAAGTTGGAACAGCTTGCGCAAACCTTCATGGTTCGCCTTGCCCCGCCTCTTATCCAAACTCACCGGCATGTTCATGCGCCAGTGTCAAATCAACGTATGGGTGAAAAGTGGACCGGCCAGTCTCAAAATGAAATCTCGCTGGCGAGTTTTTGTGCGCCCGTATACCTGCTTAAAGCCGGCTCCACGTCTTCCGCCAAGAATTCGCCGACCTGTTCGGGTGCCCGGCCGACATAGCCGTGCGGATTCAGCACATCGACGAAGTTGATCGCTCGAAAGGCAGGATCGGCCCGCAATCGCTCGATCAGGTCGTTCACGCCGCCCTCTTTGATTTGAGCTGTGACAACAACGCTATGTTGGCGGATGTGCTCGTGAAGATC
>JBGQCZ010000457.1:0-5144 GCA_041495645.1 Gemmataceae bacterium
CGCGCACGGTCGCGCCGAGCGGTTGGCCGGTGTCGCAATCGAGGCCGGAGGGGATATCGACCGCGAGGACCGGGGCGGGGCTGGCGTTGACGGCGGCGATGATGCGGTCGAATGGCTCGCGGACCATGCCAACTAGACCGGTTCCGAAAAGCGCGTCTACGATCCAACCGTCGTTGAAATTTGTCAGTTCGTCGTTGAGATAGTCTTCCAGCCGTTCGGAATCCGGCAGGAGGCATTCGACCAGCACCGGCGATTTCGTCAGAATGCGATACATGATGGCCGCATCGCCGGTCAATTCGGACGGCTTGGCGAAGAGCAGCACTTTCACGGGCCAGCCGAAATTGTCGAGATGGCGGGCGATGACGAAGCCGTCGCCGCCGTTGTTGCCGCCGCCGCAACAGACGACGACGCGACGGCGCTTCGGATTGAGGCGGCGGACGTGCACGGCCACGCCGCGGCCGGCGTTTTCCATCAGCACGATGCCAGGCAAGCCGAATTCCTCGCTGGCCCGGCGGTCGAATTCCCGAGCTTGCTGGCGCGAAATGGGCATGTATGCTTCCTCCTGGGTATTCAATCCACTGTTGGGGAGCGAAGACAATTCGTCAAGGCGAAGAAGCTGGGAAACGCAAAACCAAAACCGGGAAACCGAGAACCGAGAATTGAAAACGTAGAATTGACGACTGACTGATTGCGTGGCCGGGGCTGAGTCTTTTCGAAGCCCCGGCATGCAGCCTGAATCGCACCGGGGCTTCGAAGACTCAGCCCCGGCCACGCAACCTTACATTGCGGAAACATTGATGAATCGCTCCGCTGATGCAACCGAGCCGTTGGGGATGTGGGATGCGGTCAGCGTCATCGTGGGCATTATCATCGGCGCGAGCATTTTTCGCTCTCCCGCCGATATTCTCGGCAACATCACGGGCACGATTTCGGCCGGCGGACTTATTCTCACCTTGCCGCCCTGGCTGATCACGCTGGCGCTGTGGGCGTTGGTCGGATTCCTCTCGTTTGTCGGCGCGTTGTGCTACGCGGAATTGGCGACGACGTATCCGACGGGCGGCGGCGATTATGGATTCATCTCGCGGGCTTACGGGCCGGGACCGGGATTCATGTTCGCCTGGTCCGAGATGTCGATCATTCGCACCGGCGGCAGCATTTCCGCGATGGCCTACATCTTCTCGGACTACGCGAATAGCGTGCTGCCGCTCAAAGCGCTCGGGCCGTGGAGTGGATTCGCTTATGCAGCCGTCGCCGTGGTTGCGCTCACCCTAGTCAACGTGCTCGGCGTGCGCATCGGCAAATGGATGCAACATCTGCTGACGTCGGTGAAGCTGATCGGACTGCTGGCAATCATCATTGCCGGGGCGTTGTACTTCTTGTGGCCGCGAACGGCCGCGGACGTGGTGACGGAATCGACGCCCGTCGTCGGCTATCCGCCGTCGCTCGCTGTCGCGGCGGTGTTTGTCTTTTATGCCTATGGCGGTTGGAACGAAGCCGGCTACGTGGCCGCCGAATTGCGAGATCGCAAACGCAACATCGTTCGCTCGCTGATGGTCGGCGTCGGAATCGTCACGATCGCGTATCTGGCCGTGAATGCCGCGTATCTGGCGGCCTTAGGTGCCGAGCCGATTCGTCGATCGAAGGTGGTGGCTGCCGATGTGATGGCCTTGCCGCTGGGAAAAACCGGGGCCACGCTGATCAGCGTTCTGATTATGATCTCGGCGCTCGGCGCGATCAACGGTTTGTTGTTCACCGGCAGCCGCCTGTACGCTGCATTCGGCTCGCGCGAACGGTTATTTGCGTGGCTGGCGGCGCGGCGCGGATCGACGCCGTACGGCGCGTTGGCGGTGCAGGCATTCTTTAGCCTGGCGCTCATGTCGCTGTTCGAACTCGGGCAATTCTGGAAACCGTGGCTGGCCGAGTCGCTGTCCGCCGTGGGAGTCGATTTGCCCGAGCGATTCTCGCGCAAGGCGGGCGGGTTTGACGATGTGGTCGGGGCGACCGCTCCCGTGTTTTGGCTGTATTTCCTGCTCTCGGGCTATTCGCTGCTGGTGCTGCGAAGCCGCGACCCTCTTGCGGAGCGGCCGTTTCGCGTTCCGCTCTACCCACTCACTCCGCTGTTGTTCTGCGCCGCGTGTTCGTTTATGCTGTATGAGAGTACGAAATATGCCCTGACCCTTGGGCCCGGCGAATTGATGACCGTGGCGGCCTTCGTGCTGCTCGGTGTGCCCTTGTATGCCCGGTCGGGGCCAACCCAAGATCAACAGCCGAGGTAATCGATGACCGCGACCCACCCCCTCCTTCGCTTGGCGCTGCCGGGATTGCTGACGTTGTGTTGGGCGGTCGCCGCGCCGGCTCAGGACAAGGCCAAGTTGAAGGTGTACCTGCCGCCCACCGACGTGCAACTGGAGATTCAAGGCGTTCAATTGAAGAAGAAGGACGGGGTGATCGAGCGAATATTCGAGTCGCCCCCGCTCGAGATCGGCAAGGGCTACGTCTACGACATCAAGGCCACCTGGATGGAAAACGGCAAAGCAGTCACCCGCGAGCGCAGCGTCAAAGTAATGGCCGGCAAGACGACCGAGGTGGACCTGCGCCTCGTTACCGACAATTCTCCGGACATCGTACCGCCCAAACCGCCGGAAAAGCCACCAGAAAAGCCACCGGAAAAGCCGCCGGAAAAGCCGCCGGAAAAGCCGCCGGAAAAGCCACCGGACAAGCCGAAGTCGCCCGAAAACTACGTCGCGACGCCGCCGGAAGTGGTCAATTTCATGTTGGAACTCGGGAAGATTCGCGAGAGCGACGTGGTCTACGTCATCGGCTGCGCCGACGGATCGATCGCCAACACCGCCGCGGTCAAGTTCAAGGCTCGCAAAGTCATTGGCGTCGATGCCAACGCCGATCGGCTGACCACGGCGCGAAAGAACGCGGAGGCCGGAAAAGTGTCGGACAAAGTCGAATTCCGCCTCGGCGATCCGACCAAGACCACCAACAAGGACCTCGCCGAAGCCACGGTGGTCCTGCTCGACAACATGAGCCCCAAGCAGTTTGGCGACTTAGCGCCGATGCTCAAGAAGCTGAAAGTCGGCACGCGCATCGTGGCCCACAACTTCGAGATTCCGGGCCTGAAGTTTACGGACAAACGGCAATTAGTCGTAAGCGAGCTCGAATACGATGTCTTCCTGTATGAATTGAAATAAACCAATGCTCAGCGACTGGAAGCCCAGCCGTAAGTGCGGCTGGGCTTTTTTTTCATCGGCACCGGACAGACCTTTACCGCAGAGGGCGCAGAGAGCGCGGAGAACGGCAATTGCTCTGCGCTCTCCGCGTTCTCTGCGGTTAATGATTTTTCATGCCTACGACTTACGACCTAATCGTCATCGGCGCGGGACACAACGGCCTGGTTACGGCCGCATACGTGGCCAAAGCCGGTTACAAGGTCCTGGTTCTTGAACGCCGCGAATTGATCGGGGGTTGCTGCGTCACGGAGGAATTGTGGCCCGGCTTCAGAGTTTCAACCGCCGCCTACGTCAATAGTCTCTTCCGCCCCAAGATCATCGCCGACCTCGAACTCAAGCGGCACGGCTTTCACATGCTGCCGCGGAATCCGTCGTCATTCACGCCGTTTCCCGACAATCGCTATCTCATGATGGGCCCGGACGCGGAATTGAATCGCCGCGAAATCGGCAAGTTCTCGGCCTGCGACGCCGACGCCATGCCCAAATACGAAGCGATGCTCATGAAGATCGCGGACTTCCTCGAACCTCTGCTGGAAGAAACGCCGCCGAATCCATGGTCCGGCGGGCTGCGCGATTTGTGGCGTCTTGGCGGTTATGCCTTGCGTTTCCGCAGGCTCGGCCGCGACGGCGTGAAAGCCATCGAAATCCTGACCGGCGCGGCGCGGCCGATTCTCGACCGTTGGTTCGAATCCGAGCAACTCAAAGTCACGCTCGCCACCGACGCCGTGATTGGCGTGCAAGCTTCGCCCAACATGCCCGGCACGGCCTATGTGCTGTTCCACCACGTGATGGGCGAGTGCGACGGGGCCAGAGGAGTCTGGGGCTACGTTCGCGGGGGAATGGGCGCGATCAGCGCGGCGATTGCGGCGTCGGCCAAATCGCACGGGGCCGAGATTCGAACGAATACTTCAGTAGCGCGGATTGTCGCGAAGGATGGCCGGGCCGGCGGAGTGGTGTTGGCGGACGGCACGGAAATCACCGCCAAGCGCGTGGCTTCGTGCGCCGATGCCAACGTCACGTTCTTGAAGCTGATGGATGCGAAAGAACTGCCGCCCGAATTCGTCGAGTCGATCCGGCACATCGATTACTCGAGCGCGACATTGAAGATTAACTGCGCGATCAGCGAACTGCCCGATTTCAAGGCCTTGCCCGGCACCTCGCTCGGCCCGCAACATCGCGGCACGATCCACATTTGCCCGGATTTCGATTATCTGGAGCGAGCCTTCGACGACGCCAAGTACGGCCGCCCGTCGCATTCGCCGATCCTCGAATGCACCATTCCCACCAGCGCCGATGATTCCATCGCGCCGCCGGGGAAACACATCCTGTCGATGTTCGTGCAATATGCCCCGAACCGGCTTCGCGAAGGGAATTGGGACGATCTCAAGGAGTCGTTCGCCGACCGGTGCTGCGATATCCTCAACGACTACGCCCCGAACTTCAAGCGCTCGATCCTGCACCGCCAGGTGATTTCACCATTGGACCTGGAGCGCACTTTCGGGCTGACGGGCGGCAATATCTTTCAGGGGGCCATGTCGCTATCGAGCATGTTCTTCCTGCGGCCGGTCGGGGGCTTCGCCGACTATCGCACGCCGATCAAGGGGCTGTACCTGTGCGGAGCGGCCGCCCACCCAGGCGGCGGAGTCATGGGCGCTTGCGGTTACAATGCGGCGCGCGAGATATTGCGCGATGGATTGCGATAGAAGGAATTCATTAACCGCAGAGAACGCAGAGGGCGCGGAGCAGAGAATTGTTATTCTCTGCGCTCTCCGCGCCCTCTGCGGTGAATACGAATGGATTGCGATAGAAGGAATTCATTAACCGCAGAGAACGCAGAGGGCGCGGAGCAGAGAATTGTTATTCTCTGCGCTCTCCGCGCCCTCTGCGTTCTCTGCGGTGAATACG
>JBGQCZ010000458.1:0-5123 GCA_041495645.1 Gemmataceae bacterium
ATCGAAGGCGATGCCGCCGCCCGCTCGCCCCTTGAAGCCCGCCTCCTGCCGCATCGCGGCAAAGGTCCATTCCTTCTCACGTCGCGATTGACCCGACTGGAATGCCAAGTCAAACCGCTTCGGTCAAGTGACGTTTCCCTGCTCGCAATTTATGACGCATTTTTCGCCGGGGTCGAGGTTAGTTTGCTCGAACTCACACCCGACGTTCTTGAAAAGGCGACTGAAATCCGCGCTCGTCTTAACCTGAAGACTCCCGACGCCATTCATTTGGCTTCCGCGGTTGTTGCCAAGGCATCGGCATTTCTTACCGGCGACAAGGCTCTTACGCGATGCACGGAAATCGCAGTCGAAGTTCTGTAGGAGCGGCCATGTCGTAGGGCCTCATCAAATGGACGGGCCTGTAAGATTTGCAAGCCGCGGTCAAAGTGCTGGTGGAGTTGGCCCAGGTGTGGGGGCGGGAGCGGAAGTGACGTTGCCCAGAGTCAACTCGGTGGAGTACTGCGCTGTCGCGCCACCAATTCCTCTAGCTTCTTCATCCGTGGATCGTCCGGAGACGCGATGGATTGCCATTCGGAGCGGATCCAGTCGAGGTCGAGGATTCCATGAGTGGCCACCAGATTCTCGATATCGACCCAATCCTGAGGACGATTTGCCATCAGCTTTAGCAGAATAAGGCCCTCCGCCGATGCGATGCGAACGGGATGATTGAGCCAGTTCTCGGTCTTGGCCCGGTCGAGAACATGCTGATAGATCGGCAACACCGGTTTCAACCAATCGATGCGAATGCCGCGATAGGAAAGCGTGGTCATGTGTTGCTGCGTCCATTCGCGAATGGTCTTGAGTTCGTCGAACTCGAAGCCGCGGAGCGCGAGTTCGGAAAGCAGCAGCGGCAACTCAACTTGTGGGACTTGCAGAAGAAAATCAATGTCGCGCGTGCCGCGGGGATGGGTGCGAAAACCCGAGGCGAGGCCGCCGATCAGCGCGTACTTTACACCGGCCTTGTCCATGGCCGCCGCGAGGTCCAAAGCGCCTTGCAACATTTCGGGCGATACAACCTGGTCACCGGCCATGTTTGCGGAACAGCTCCTTCTGAATGTTCTGCCATTCGAGTTCCCGCTTGAGGAACAACCGGTCGATTGCCTCGCGGTTTGGCGACTCACGCACGAGAACCAGCCCGGTTTCAATCGTGTCGAAAAGTTGGCGAACGCGCTCATCCGGCGGTAGGCGCTGGAACTCCTGTCCGCGCTTACGAGCTTCTTCCATTGGATCGGGAAACTTCAGTTCAATGGGCACGACGGCACCTCCGAGGGCATTATACCATCCGCGCGGAAGCAACCGAAATGTTGGTTCGGTCCGTCCTCGAAGAATCGATGTTGACTATGTTTATGTACATTTGTTCATAACCAGAATCGCGGTCGCCGTTGATGGCGCGCGAATCCCGTTTCGCGCGCGGTCGGTCCTAGTCGTATCGATTTGACAAATAATGTGTTACGACGATTTCAGTCGGCGAGCGGCTCACCTTATTTGTGCCGAGATGTGCCGCGATTCTCATTGGCCGAATCTTTCAGAAATGTCGTTTCGCGACCGCGAAGGCTGTGCGGAAAACGCTTCGCACCTATAACGGATTCTGCGACCGTCACCTTCGCTCAATGGATTCTCCCGCCATGCTTCAGCGAACCTTTCTCAGCGTCGTTGTTCTCTTTGCATTGGTTGGCATTGCGTCTGCGGCGTCGCCGTTTGCGGACAAGAACCTGGAAGAAGCGGTGCGAGCGGCGGCGCAGACTCCGAAGGGCGATTTGACGGATGAGATGCTGAAAAATGTTTCGACTCTTGAAGCGACGGGGAAGGGCATCAAGGATTTGAGCGGGTTGGAGAAATGCACGGGCCTGTTGTTGATCCGGTTCGACAAGAACCAAATCACCGATTTGAAACCGCTCAAGGGCCTGGTCAGTCTTCAGTCGCTGGACCTGGCGGGGAATCAGATCAGCGATGTCACGCCGTTGGCGGGCTTGACGGCTTTGCAATACCTCATGTTAAACTGCAACAAGATCGCCAAGATTGATTCGTTGAAGGACCTGACCGCGATGCAGGCGCTGGACCTGTCCGGCAACGAAGTCTCGGACATCGCTCCGCTTGCCGGGCTGACCAAGCTGGCTTCGCTGTATCTCGCCAAGAACAAGATCAAGGACTTGGCACCGCTCGCGAAAGTGAATCGCTTGAACACGTTGGACTTGAAAGACAATGAAATCGCGGATATTTCGCCGCTCAAGTCGCAGAGCCAGCTTTCGATGCTGATGCTGGAGCGAAACAAGATTGCGGATCTGACGCCGCTCGTGGAAGCGGCCCAAGCGGACGCGAAGGGCCCGATGCGGTTCGCCCCGTTCTTGCAGCTTTGGCTGGCCGGAAACCCGTTGTCGGACGCCAAGGCCAAACAGTTGGCGGATTTGAAGGCGGTGGGCGTGCGGCTGAAGGATGCTGAAAAATAGGCCTTTTTAGCGACTCGTAATTTTCTGGTCGAAGTGGCGGCGGATTGATTACAATGGACTAGCCGCTTCGATCTTCGGGGAACGTTGAAACGGGTTCCCACCCCGCTCAACCGATGGTGCAGTTCCCGCCGCGGATTCGATCGGTATCATTATCATCTGGGAGATCCCACCATGCCCAGCCCGTTTCCGGGAATGGACCCGTTTCTCGAAGAAGAGAAAGTGTGGCCGACGTTCCATCATCATTTCATCGCCGGGCTGTTCCAGATTCTGCTGCCGAACCTGATCGACCGCTACCGCGCGCGTGTCGGCCAGCGCCAATACGCCACCGAAATGCCGCTCTTTACCTCGATCATCCGCGAGGAGCATTGCGAGGAGTTCATCGAGATTCGCCAGCGCAGCGATAACAAACTGGTGACGCTCGTGGACGTGGTCAGCCCGGCCAACAAGCTCACGACCCAAGGCCGAGAATCGTATTTGGACCGCCGCCGGGACGCGCGTATTCAACATGCCAGCATTGTCGAAATCGACTTGGTCTTGCAGGGCCAGCCGTTGCTGGATTATTCCCGCGAAGGACTGCCGGACTGGGATTATGCCGTGACGGTGACGCGGGCGATGCAGCCGGAACGCCACGAGATTTACACCGCGACGGTGCAAAAGCGCCTGCCGCGATTCAAGCTGCCGCTGGCGCTCGACGATCGCGACACGGTGGTCGATCTTCAGGCCGCGTTCGCCCGCTGCTACGATCAAGGCGGGTTTTCGGCCCAACTCGACTATCAGGCGACCCCGGCGCTCATCAAGAATGCCGACGACCGCACCTGGGTCAACGACCTGCTCGTGCAAATGAAAGTGCGAGCGAAAAAGTCCGACTGATGCAAGTCCCGACCACGATCGATGCGCTTCTGGTCGCGGCGGTCTTTAGTCGCCATCCGGAAGCGTTCGCGTGGGCGCGACAGCGGCTTGCCCAGGAGTGGGGCCCGATTGCCTTCGAAAGCGACCCGTTTCCCTTTGCCTACACGGGCTACTACACGCCGACGATGGGGCCGGGATTGACCAAGCAGTTGCTGGTATTCGAGAAGTTCGTCCCTTTGGCGAGTCTGGCTGACATCAAGAATGCGGCCATCGCAATTGAAGGTGAACTGCAGGCGAAGGGCCAGTTTCCCGACGAGCGGCCCATCAACATCGATCCGGGCCTCCTCACGCTCGGCAAGTTTATGCTGGCCACGACTAAAGACCAATCGCACCGCATCTATCTCAGAGACGGGATCTTCGCCGAAGTCACGCTTCGTTACATGGACGGCGAATATGTCCACTGGCCGTGGACGTACACGGACTACCGTGAGGAATTCGTGCGGGAATTCCTGAATCGGGCCCGGGATTATTACAAGCAACGCTTGCCGGAAGCGGAATCGTAACGCGGACACTCTTGTCCGCTTCGTTTGTAGGCGGACAGGAGTGTCCGCGATACGAAACTCAATACTATCTTGAGCATTTCCACCCGACATTTCACAATTTGGGCAAACCTTTCCGGCACATCGCCAGACGCGGGTTGGTCCGGTGGTAACGGGCGTGATTCGGGTAAAATCGCGAACTTCGGCAATGGCAGTTCGACCGCGAAGTCCTGCGCGACGATTGAGGAATTGTTGGGAACAAGCCCACCCTAAACGTCAGGAGGATGTCGTGGTGAAAGTCCGTGTTCTCTCCGCTTTGGCCGCCGGCCTGGGATTGTGGCTGGCCGGTCAAGCCCTCGCTCAAAGCCCGCTGCCAGAACGCGTGGCAACCGTTCAAGTCAGCAATCAACAACTGGCCAACAACGTCGCCACCGCACTGGAACGATCCGGCAGCCTGCACGGCTACACGATCGACATCAGCTGCGTCAATGGCGTCGTGGAACTGTCGGGCAAGGTCGCCGATGGCATTCAACGCGAAGCCGTGATCAGCACCGTGCTGACGCTGCCCGGCGTGAAGAGCGTCATCGACAGCATGGCCGCCGCCAACTTCCAGGCCGTTCGCCCGGTCCAAGCCTTGACCGATGGCCCGAGCATTGGCGCCGGCCCGTCTGGCCCGGCCGTGTTGCCGCCGCCGAATGCCACGCCGGTTATCGACCCGATTCCGCTCGGCCAACCGGGCGCTTCCTCGCCGTACGAACTGAACGCGCCGAAGATGCCGCCCTACGCCTGGTCCAGCTACGCCCCGTACAACAACTTCTCCCGCGTCGCCTACCCAACTCAATATCCGTCGAACGCCTTCCCGTTCATCGGCCCGTTCTATCCCTTCCCGAAGGTTCCGCTCGGCTGGCGCAGCGTGACCCTCGAATGGCAGGACGGACACTGGTGGATGGGCCGCAACGCCACGAAGTACGATTACTGGCGCATTCGCTACTGGTGATCGAGTCTCCCTTGTACCGGGAGCAACGAATCGCTCCGGATTGCCGACAAGATGTCGGCCGCCCGGAGCGGTTTCGTTTTTGGACGATTGATTCTAAGGGCGGTCCGTCATGGAATTGACGGCCAGCGAATCGCTCCTGATCAAACGCGGCAGACAAACGGCCTATTTGTCTGTTGGCACCACGTTAGTCGACTTAAGCGTTGCCCTAACTTTCCAGACGGGGTCCATGCGAATCAAATCCCGGACGTCTTG
>JBGQCZ010000459.1:0-5107 GCA_041495645.1 Gemmataceae bacterium
CTCCGCAAACGGCTCATAGCTGTACCTTCGTTCCCACCGAAACGGTTTTCTTCGTATCGACCATCATTTGGCCGTCGGAAGCAAGGCTCACTTCGTACCATGCCAGCGGCGAAGGAGCCGGCCCTTGGGTCACTTTGCCGTCGTGGGCGAAGCGGCTGCCGTGGCATGGGCAATCGAAACCATCGGGGTTGGTCGCCACCACACAGCCGAGGTGGGTGCAAATGGCGCCGATGACCGCATAGCCATCGTCATCGTGCAACACGAACAGGTTCTGCCCGGGCACGCGCGCCGGGTCGGAACTTACCGGAAACTCACCCGGCGGACCGATCTTCACTTGCGACGACTGACCCGGCAACACGCCTGGCTTTGGCATCCGAGCGATACCAAGAGTCGCGAATACCATCGTGCCGGCTGTCGTCCACCACGCCGCGCTCGAGAGAAAATCGCGGCGCTGCGGGGTTGTGTCTTCGTTCCGTTCGCTCATCGCCACGCCTCCTCAAACGAAAATCGCTCCATGGTGATCGCTCCCGTAGGGCAACGCTGGGCGCAATTCGCACACCGGATGCACACCGTCTCGTCCTTGATAATCGCCGAATGTTGCGACAAATCAGCCCCCGGCCCGAATTCCGCCTCCAGCAGCGCCTGCATCTCCGGCGGATGCTCGATCTGGTCCAAGCCGACGAGTTTCAAGCACAGCGTCGGGCACACATCCACGCATCCGCCACACAGAACACATTTCGTGCCATCGAACACCGTGTTCACGCCGCAGTCGAAACAGCGCGACGCTTCGCAACGGGCCAGCGATTCGTCGTAGCCGCGTTCGACCATGCCGTTCGGGTTCTTCAATCGCTCCGCGGCGCTCAAGACCGGAATCGGGATTCGCCGCGGTTTCTCGTAATCTTTTTCGCGGCGATAGTCTTCAATGACACAATGAATCTCGACCGCCTCCGTATCGATTCGCCGACCGGTCACGTGCTCGTAAATCGACCGGGCAGCCTTCTTGCCGCTGGCGATAGCGTGGATCATCAGCTTGGTGCCGTGGGCCAGATCGCCGGCGGCAAATATGCCCTTCGCGGTGGTCGCTAAGGTGTCCGGGTTCAATTCGAGAAGGCCCGGAGCTTTCAGTTTGATGCCATTGGCTTCCGGATCGAGGAACGATAGGTCCGCCGTTTGCCCCACGCCCAGCATCACCGTGTCGGCCGGAATCGTCGTTCGCTGCGACTCGTCATAGAGCGGATTGAAGCGCTTGTTTTCATCAAACACGCGCAGGACTTTCTTGAACTCGACCCCGGTCACTTTGCCCGACTCGTCGCGCAGGATTTGAACCGGCCCAAAACTATTGTGACGGATCACGCCTTCCTCATCGCCTTCGCGAATCTCGATGTCGTCGGCCGGCATCTCTTCACGGCTTTCCAGGCAGCAGAGGTGAACTTCGCCGACGCCGGCCGCACGAGCCGCCGTGCGGGCGGCGTCCAAGTAGGTCTGACGTAGCACCGTGCGCGAAATGTCGTAGGCGACGTTGCCGCCACCGATTACCACCACTCGTTCACCCAGTTTGGTCGGATGCCCGAGCGAAACATCGCGAAGAAAATCGACCCCGCCCAATACGCCCGGACCATCGACGCCCGGCAGTTTCAAACCGCGCGACCGTTTGGCCCCAACGGCAATGACCACCGCCGCATGATCGCGCCGCAGTTCCTCGAACGTCACGTCCCTGCCCACGGCCATGTTGCAGCGGATTTCGACGCCGAGGGCCTGAATCACTTCCACTTCGGCGCGAATCAAATCGCGCGGCAACCGGTACTCGGGCACGCCCAACGCCAGCATGCCGGCGGGCACCGGTTCCGACTCGTAAATGATCGCCGGGATTCCCATCAGAACGAGATCGTGCCCGCAGGCCAGTCCCGCGGGGCCGGAGCCGATGATCGCGACCGGCTTCCCTTCCGGCTTCTTCCATCCGCTTGAGCGAATTGCCTCGAGCAGTCGTTGAATCTCATCCAGCGCGCCGCATACGTCCGAACCCGAGGCGAAGACGAAATCGCGCGAAAACTCATCGACCCCGAGTTCCGCGTTCAGTCGCTCCGGCCCCCAACGCTCCGTTGCAAAACGCTTCAAGGCGCGAATGGCGATCGGCTGGTCGTAATCGCCGCGGCGACAGGCGGCTTCGCACGGCGCTCCACAGATCCGCCCGCAAATGCTGGCTAACGGATTCGGGCCGCGCGCAATGAGGTAGGACTTCCGATAATCGCCCTCCGCGATCGCCCGCACATACCCGCGCGCGTCCGTATGGACCGGGCACGCCTCCTGGCACTTGATCTGACGCCGCCAATAGTTCACATCCGCGAGTTCAACGCGATAGCGCTCGCCAGGATGTACCTCGGCTTCCGCCATGACCCGTCTGGGTTCGAGAGTTCAAGCTGTCAAATCGTGGATGGGAAAAGGCAACTGTCGTGCCGAGTGTTTTGCGTGCGGATTCGACCCGAATTGACCGGATTTGGCCGATTTGCGCCGGCACCTTGAGCACTCGCCCACGTTGCCGTGTGCGGATTCGTCTCGTTCGGGCCGTGACTGTGCGAAAACAGTGCTAGCGCAAGCGTTCCAGAACGAGAACAGTCACGTCGTCGAAAGGCTCTTCGTCCTCGAGAAGGTCTTCCCACTCGCTGGCGATCGCCGCCTTCACGGCCGTCGCGCTCTCGGCCACCGACTCGGCAATGATCCGGTCCAACCGTTTCAGGCCAAAGTTGGTGTGATTTTGTTGCCTCCGTTGTACAAAATAGGACAACGATGTCCGATTAGTGATCATACTCGGTTTTTTGGTATGGAGAAGGAATAATTGGTTTAGCCGTAGTACCTACTTCAATCTCGCTTCGAAAACGACCGTTATCCGCAGTAGGCCCGTGGAACGACACTTTCTATTTTCTTGAAACAGCCGCCCAGCAGCCGGCGTCGATGACAATCCGGAAATTGTCGGTTTCCATTCTCCATCCAGCTGCTCGTTCAAGTCCGCGTGTGAATTCCCAACTGTAAGTAGGGCCAGATTCCAGAGTCACGACTTCAAACTGATTCGGTTCGGGAATTCACAAAGCGGGCGGCTCTTCGTTGGTTCGGCCAGCACCTCGGCGAGGGTCGTTTTCCGAAAGGCGTCTTCCACCAGAGCCAGTGCATTGTCAAGCCGCCGATGCAAAGGGCACAGGCGAACGCCATGCGCCGTCAATCCGAGCGGGCATTCGCGAATCCGGCCAATCGGCTCCACCGCATTCACTACATCCAAAATAGTCAACTCGTGTGGGGTTTTCGTCAGCACAATGCCGCCGCCAAAACCACGCCTCGAACGAAGAATCTTGGCGTCGCGCAGCCCCTGCAACACCTTCGAGAGATAGGCCTTCGGCACCTTGGTCGCCGTCGCGATTTGGTCGGTGGTTCGCGGCGACGGCGCTTGGTCGGCCAGATGCACGACGGCACGCAGAGCATATTCGACCGTCTGGGAAAACATGAGCGGGATTCTCAAATACAAAATTGGACCTTGACATCCAATTTTAGAAGCCTATCTTTGCAATTAATTGGATTCGCGTATCCAATTATCCGCCTGAAACCTCCCGCGGTCAACCTGACTATCGAGGACGCGCCAACGATTTACATCAACGAACCACGCCTCGAGTCCGACCGCGGCTACCGCTTCCAGTACCTTTCCGAATTCATGGGCTTCGGTCCGCATGACCTGGCCGCGATTCACGCCGCCGCGCCGGCGCTCACCCCGCTTGTGCCCACGGTCGTGAACGCCGTATACGATCAGCTCAACCGCTACGACGCCACCTGGCGAAGAAATCCGGCAAAACCGGCTTTGCGGTAGTGGTACGTACCACTACCGTGCTTCCTTTTCCCGATTCGAAAGCGTATGATGTGCGCTGAGTGGTTCGTTCTCTAGGTTCAGTTCAATTCGCATCACACTTCCTGGCGAAGTCCGTTGTGATCAAGTTAAGTCCCAATCTGTACGCGGTTCGTGTTTCATACGTGTCGCGAAGCCGGTTGTGGTCGCTTCCCGATCCGCGAGCAGGCCGCGCCAACTCAACTGCAATCCACGACACACCCAACCCAACTCCAACTAGCGTGCGAACGAACGAGCGCACGTGCGAGCGAGCGCACAAGCGTGCAAAGTTTTTGCGGGCCTTGTGTGCGGCAGACAAATCAAGTCGTCACAACGAGTTGCGTTCAATTCGTCAAGAGCAAGCGCAGACTCAAGTGTTCGCTTTTGTGCGAAGCAAACTTCGCACGGCGTCATTTCTTCACACCCGGTATAATCCCACAGTCCACCAAGGAAGCGCTATGCCGGTGATGGATGCGCGGCCTGCCGAGAGTCTCGGCGATTTGCCCGCGTTGATGCGGGGCCTGGACGGCTTTTTGCCGTTGGTGGAGGCACTGCGCGCGGGCCGCAGCGGGACCATCGACGGGGCCTGGGGTTCCGCGGCTGCGCTCGCTGCCGCCACGCTGGGACTCAATGCGCCGGCGACCGTTCTTGTCGTCTTGGCACATCCGCACGATCTGAACGCTTGGGCCGATGAGTTGCACGGCTTTTGCGGCGCCCGGCCCGCGCTCTTTCCCGCCGATGAATCCGAGCCCGGCCAACGCTTGAAACTCCTGCAACGGCTGCGCAGCGACGATCCGCCGCGAATCGTGCTCGCGCCGATCGCGGCGCTGCTGCAGCCGGTTCCAGAACCAGCCCAACTTGCCAAACGCGGTCGGCGGCTCATTGTCGGCGAAACCATCGATCTCGAAGAGCTTTCCGCCTGGCTTGTCGATCGCGGCTACAAGCGGCTCGATGCGGTCGAGTATCCGGCCGAGTTCAGCCGCCGCGGCGGAATTCTCGACGTGTTTCCGCCCGACGCCGACGATCCGTATCGGCTGGAATTGTTCGGCGATGAGATCGAGTCCATTCGCCAGTTCTCCTCGCAGACGCAGCGAAGTTTGAAAGAGTTGAAAGAGATTTCGGTGCTGGGTTTGACCGTATCGAACGACGGTGGCGAGTCGCGGACCCCCACAACCCCCAACCCAAAACCCCCCACCCGCCGGGGGGGGGGGCCATGGGACGCGGGGGGGGCGCGCCCCCCCC
>JBGQCZ010000460.1:0-5101 GCA_041495645.1 Gemmataceae bacterium
CCTCGTTGCGGCCTGATTCCGACCCTTCGCACTGTGTATTCGCTTCACTTTCACGCTCTTTCCCAGAGCCCACAATTATTGTCACCGGAGTCGTCCCGTCATGTTCCCGATTCGCTCGGGGAACATCGACTCAAGTGCCGTGCACACGGGGCTTTCCCTTGCTTCGCTTCGACGCGAAGGATATGCTTTTCTGAATAGGCTTGACGTGATTTCGTGAAATTGTCTCGACCGCGAGGTAGCACGGTGAACCCAATCCCTCCTGTTGATTCTTCGGACTCTTCCGGTCCAAAGCGCCCAACCCGTCAGATCGACCAGGCGTTTGAGGAAGTGGCCCGCCTGGCGGGCACCGATCTGCCCCCCACGACCTTCTTCCAGGAGTTCCTCGAAAAGGTCCTCGCAGGAATCGATGCGCCCGCCGGTGCAATTTGGCTGAAGAACGTTCAAGGGTTTTTGCAGCTCCAGTGCCAAGTTAACATTGATGGCGTCGGCTTGGATAAGCACAAGAACGGGCGTCAGAGCCACAACGAGCTGTTGCGGCAAGCGTTTCAGACCGCCAAGCCCATCCTTCTCGAACCTTTCGGCAGCACCGGCATTCTCGAAGGCATTCCCGCCGGTAATCCGACCGACTATGTCGTCCTACTCGCTCCGATTTCGTTCGACGAGAAGACCGCTATCGGTCTCGTCGAAGTCTGGCAGGAGCCGCGTTGGGACGCGAAGATGAAACGCGTCCATTTGAACTATCTCGTTCAGATGGGCGGCTACGCTTCCACCTACGTTCGCAATCAGCAGGGACGCCAGGCAATCAACCAGGAACAGCTCTGGAACCAGCTCGAAGCCTTTGCCTGCCAGATTCATGCGTCCCTCGATCCCACCACCGTCGCGTATCAAGTGGCAAACGAAGGCCGGCGGCTCATCGGCTGCGATCGCCTTTCCGTCGCGACGCGGGAGGCCAAGAGCGCGAAGATTGAAGCCGTCAGCGGGGCCGATGTGGTTGAGAAACGAGCAACCCAAATCAAGCTGATGCGTAAGTTGGCCGAGGCCGTTCTGAAATGGGACGAGAAACTCGTGTTTCGCGGCGTGAAGGACGATGGGTTGCCGCCCGACGTTTACGAATCGCTGGATCATTATCTCGGCGAGAGCGCCGCGAAGCTGCTGGTCGTCATGCCGTTGCGGGACCCGCGCGAGAAGGACAAGGAAACCAAAGAATACAAGCCGGGCAAAGCCCGGTCGGCGCTGGTGATGGAATGCTTCGAACCGCCGGCCCAAGCCGAACCGATCTTTGCCCGCCTCGACGTGATCGCCCGGCATTCCTCGAGCGCTCTGTACAACGCGACGGAGATGAAGAAGATTCCGCTCGGCTTGCTATGGAGGCCGCTCCTGAAATTGCAGGAGGGCCTGGGCGGCCGGGCCAAGTCGCTGACCTATTTGATTTCCACGATCGTGGTGCTGGTGCTCTTGGGACTCATCTTCATCCCGTACGAATTGAAGATGGACGCGAAAGGAATCTTGTTGCCGGTACAGCGATTCACCATCTTTTCGCCGCGGCCGGGCAGAATCGATGAAATCTACGTCGATCAAAATCAGGAATTCGGCAAGAACCAAGTGCTGTTGCGCCTTTCGGACGAGGAACTGGCCAAGGAGATGCAGGACTACACGACGAAGATTAGGCACAGTGTCCTGGCCATTGAGTCGCTCAACAAGTCGATTCAGACCGCTGCCCCGGCCGAAAAAGAACAGGTCGAGCGCGAGAAGTATAAGACAGAAGGCGAATTGGAACTGGCCGTGCGCGCACGAAAGCGGCTTATGGATGAATTCAAGGCCGTGCCCAATCAGCCGGGTGTGTTTTTCATCCACGCTCCTGATTTCGATCCCAGTCGCATTCGTTCGGGCCCGGCCAAATGGCGAGTAATCGACGGCCGCGATTTCCGAAGCGAACTCAATCGCCGGCCCGTCAAGCCTTCCGACGCGCTGATGAAGCTGGGCGAAGTGTACGGTGAATGGGAAATTGAAGTCCGCATCCCGCAAAAACACATCGGCCAGGTGCGCGACGCGTACCAGACCGACGACCCGGACGAAGAACTCGACGTCGATCTCAAGCTGGAAAGCCACGTCACGGCGACCTATCGAGGCAAACTAGCGCGGCGACGAATTGCTCCCGAGGCGATCCCGAACAAAGATGACCACAACGAAACCGAACCGGTCGTTTACGCCTACGTGCGCATCAGCGGCGACGACATTCCGCCCGGCGACCGAATACCGGTCAAGCACTACGTTCCCGGCGTGGAAGTTCGGGCCAACATTCGCTGCGGTAAGCATGCGATGGGCTATTCGCTGTTCTACGGCGTATGGGAATTCCTGCATCAAAAGTACTTCCAGTTCTTTTGAGCGATCAGCGCTGGCGAGGTATGAAACACGTGTCAACTGCCCGTTATTCCTAACCGTGAGCACAACAATGCGCCGCACTCTCTTCCAAATCCTGGCCGTCGCGGTTCTTTGTGCCGCGTCCGGCTGCACCAACGACACAACGGTGGCTGCCAAGCCCGCCGGCGGCGATGCCGATCCGGCCAATGCGGCCAATGCGGAAATCGGCGGGCCGCTTTTTCCGCCCGCGCCCTTCCCGCAACCGCCGGCTCGAGCTGAAGCCGCAGCCGACCCCATCCTGGTTAGCGCAAACGTCAATGTGGTGGACAAAGTGGACATTCCGACGCAACGCGACGGCAAAATCCTGTTCATTGGCACGGAATACAAGCCGGGCGAAGTAGTCATGGATTCATCGAAACTTTACCGCCACCGGGACAAGGTCTATCGCCCGCTTGAACCCGGCAACCGCGTGGAGAAAGGCCAGTTGGTCATGATCCTCGACGACGCCGAGGCCAACGCCGAACTCGAATTGCGGCGGGCCGCTTCGGTTTCTTCCGAAGCAATTCACCAAAAGTCCCAGGAAGTCTTGAATGCCACCATTGATATTTACAAGGCCAAAAAGAAACTCAACGAAGAAAAAGGACTGTCGTACCTGGAACTGGTAACTTCGTACATCGAGATGAAACGCGCTGAGGCCACCGTAGCCGATTCAAATGCCTCGATGCTCAAGTCCATCGAAGAATTGAAAAAAGCCCAAGTCAATTACGACATGTACTACCTGAAGTCCAGTGTCGCCGGGGTCGTGCAGCCGTTCAACCGCAAACAAGGCGAGTCGATCAAGGCGCTTGAGGCCGCTTTGCAGATTCAAAGTGTGGACCGCTTGCGGGCCGAAGGATTGGTGTCTGTGGGCTTTGTCGGGCGTCTGGCGCAAGACATGCCGGTAACGATTGAACCAACGCTGCCTGTGGGTGAAAACGTTCGCCGTCGATTTCACACTCAAGGTGTGAACGGCGTCGCGGTCAGCAGTCAGGCGAAGCCGCTCATTGTCTCCGCCAGCGACGATAAGACCGCTTGCGTCTGGGACGGCCGCAGTCAGTTTGTTTTGGCCAAGTTCACGCATCCCGCGGCCGTGCGCTCGGTCGTCTGTTCGCCGAAAGGCGCGGCGAAACAGTACTGTCTGACCGGCGCTGAAGACGGCAAGGCTCGCCTATGGGACTTGAATAATCCTCAAAACGGCAATACGCCGCTGCGCGAGCTCGAGGGGTTTGCTCACAAGTTTGTTATCACTGCCCTGGCCTTTTCCCCCGACGGCAAGTTGTGCGCGACCGCGGATTCGCGCGACATCGCCCTTTGGGACGCGGAGAGCGGGAAGCTGAAGTACCGCCTGCCACAAGTGCATTTGGGCGATATTCAGTCGGTGGCGATAACTCCGCAAGCCAAACTGGTTTCGGCTTCGCGCGACTTGACGGTGCGCGTGTGGAGCCTTGGCGAATCCGGCGCCAAACTCGATTTCACACAAGATGGCCGCACGGGCGACGTGGGCCGCCTGGGCGTTAGCAGCGACGGCCGTTACTTCCTGTTCGACATCGCGCAGACGCTGCAGCTGATGTCCATCCAAGATCGCCGCTCGGAGGGCTGGCTGGAAACCTCCAGCGATTCGAACAAGTTCGCCACCTTCGCCATCTTTTCTCACGACAACAAGACCATCCTGACCGGATCGCAAGGCGATGGCCGCTTGTCGGTTTGGCGGACGCCGAGTGCCGGCAATCGCCCCACCGAACTGCGTCAGTTTGTGCCCAGCCAGAAACTGGTGACTTTTACCTGCGGCGCGATCTCGACGACTGAGACCGAGCCCTTCGCGGTCACCGGCTCGAAGTCGGGCGAAATCTACGTTTGGCCGATGCCGACCGAAAAGGACATGCTCAAGATCAAGGGCATACTGACATTCATCGACCAGAATACGACCGCCTCGCAGCAAGTGCGCGTCTGGGCGGAGTTCGATAATCGCGCGGCCGAGCTTCGTCCGGGCGGCGCCGTCACGATCGTGATCGAACCAACGCAAAAGTAAGACGGGTTGTAACGCGGATTGGGCAGACCATCATGGAATTGGCTCTCGCTCCCCAAAACGAACGCCGCAAGCAAGTACGGCTGATGGTCCGCGCCGACCTGGATATCACCGAGCAAAAGTACGAAGGCAAGAAATGCTATGTCGTCAAAGATCCTGTCTCGTTGCGGTATTATCGCTTCAACGAGCAGGAGTACTTCGTCGTCCGGATGTTCGACGGCAAGCACACCATGGAGGAAGCGCAAAAGGAATTCGAAAAGGAGTTTCGTCCCCACCGCCTCACGCACGAGGATCTTGAAGGATTCGCCCGGCAACTGTTGACGGCTGGATTGGTTCAGCACGAATCGAGCCGTGCCGCCGAGGAATTGCTCGAAAGCCGCAAGAAGCAGCGGCGTATGCAGCGGTTGGCAACCTTCACCAACATCCTTTACATCAAGATTCCGGTCATCGATCCGGACCGGGCCCTGGTTTTTTTGCTTGCCCGCTTGTGGTGGATTTTCAGTTGGTGGTTCCTGTTTGCGAGCGTTGCTCTGATGTTGTCTGCGGTGGCGCTCGTGGCCACGCATTTCCAGACCTTTTACGACAAGCTGCCGTATTATCACGAGTTCTTCGCTTTCCAGACCGTCCTTTACATGTGGATTTCGCTGGGCGTTGTAAAAGTCATCCATGAGTTCG
>JBGQCZ010000461.1:0-5087 GCA_041495645.1 Gemmataceae bacterium
ATCCCGTCTCGACACCAATTCGCGAGCCCAGTCGCGAGAACGTGCGCCTTTGTCCGCTTCCAGAGTTCTCTCGCGAGTGGCAGACATGATTCGTGCGCTATGCATGCGGATTCACGCCCGGTTTCTCCAAGTCGTTCACAATAACCGCCGGACCCGACGCTTCGAGAAGTGTGGCAAGTGGCTCAACCTGGAGTTGCTCGAGTCGCGCGATGTGCCAAACGGCGCTCAGCCGTTTCACGTTCAAATTGTGCCCAATGGCGATGCGGGCGCTTTCGGCACTGGAGGCCCGACCGGTTACACGCCTGCTCAGATTCGCCATGCCTACGGCTTCGACAAGATCCTCTTCAACGGCACAACCGCCGGCGACGGGACCGGCACGACGATCGCCATTGTCGATGCGTTCGACGATCCGCGGATCGCCAACGATCTGCACCAATTCAATTTGGAGTTTGGCCTTCCCGATCCGCCGTCGTTCATCAAGGTGAATCAGAACGGCGGATCGAAGATGCCCCCGCCAGACGGGGGCTGGGCTTCCGAAATCGCGCTGGACGTCGAATGGGCGCATGCCATCGCGCCGAAGGCCAACATTCTCTTGGTGGAAGCCGACGACAATTCGTTCACGAACCTTTTGGCCGGCGTGAGCTACGCGGCCAATCAGCCGGGCGTCGTGGCCGTGTCGATGAGTTTTGGCGGCGGCGAGTTTTCCAGCGAAACAAGTTTCGACAGCGTGTTCACGACTCCAGCGGGTCACGTCGGCGTGACGTTCATCGCGTCTTCGGGCGACACCGGAGCGCCGACTTCCTATCCGGCTGCTTCACCCAACGTGCTCAGCGTCGGCGGTTCGTGGCTGGATCTGGACAGCGCCGGCAACATTCTCGGCGAATCGGGTTGGACGGGCAGCGGCGGCGGCATCAGCGCCTATGAGGTGAAGCCCGCGTACCAGAACGGGATTGTTGTTCAATCCGCAACCAAGCGGGCAAATCCCGACGTTGCCTACGATGCGGATCCGAACACCGGTTTCCCGGTTTACGACACGTACAACAATTCGGTGGCCGCGCCGTGGTCGCAATTCGGCGGCACCAGCGACGCCGCGCCGCAATGGGCCGCGCTGATCGCGATTGCCAGCCAGGGCCGCGCCTTGGCCGGGCTGAATCCGCTCGACGGCCCGACGCAGACGCTGCCCGCTCTTTACAACTTGCCCAACACCGATTTCCACGACATCACTTCCGGTACGAGCACGGGCATTCCCAATTACTCGGCCGGGCTTGGTTATGACTTGGTCAGCGGCCGCGGAAGTCCTTTTGCCGATCGCGTGGTCGCCGATCTGGTTGGGAATTCAAACCCAGGCACCCATTTCAGCATTTCCGCGCCATCGACGAGCATTGCCGGCGTTGCCTTCAGCATTACGGTCACGGCGGTCGACGCCAACGGCAACGCCACTACGAACTACACGGGTACAACCCACTTCACGAGTTCGGACGGCGCTGCCGTTCTTCCCACCGACTACACTTTTACCAAGGTCGACGCCGGTTCCCACACGTTTAGCGTTACTCTAAAGACCTCGGGCAACAAGTCGGTTACCGCGACCGACGTGGTCAACGGTTCGTTTACCGGCTCAGCCAGTGTCGCGGTGAGTCCCGCCGCCGCAAGCAAGTTGGCGTTTTCACAGCAGCCTGCCAATACGCCGATTGGTTCCGTCATTACTCCGCCGGTGATGGTTCAGGTGCAGGACCAGTTTGGCAACCGCGTTACCAGCGACAACAGCCATCAAGTGGTTTTGACAATCGGCTCAAATCCGGGCGGAGGCGCACTGGGCGGGACCGTTTCAAAAACGGTAAGCGCCGGTGTGGCGACGTTCAACAATCTGACCATCGACAAAATCGGCACGGGCTACATGCTGGTGGCGACGTCGGCATCACTGACCCAGGTGACTTCGTCGAGCTTCAATGTCGTCGCGGGCGGCGGTGGCGTCGTCATCGAGGACTTCGAAACTGCCAAGACCTGGAAAGTCGCCGGGTTCGGCGGTCCGTCGGCATTTCTGGGCACGATTGCGGCGCACGACGGGTCGCTCGGGATGGTCGATTACAATAGCTCTGACTGGATTTACCGAACCGACGCGGGCGTTCATGTTCAAGCCGGCGACACGGTTTCGGTCTGGCTCAAGTTCAACAGCGTCGCGAATGGCCGGGCGTATTTCGGCTTCGGGGCATCCCTGGCCGGGACGCTGTCGTTGGTTGCAGCGCCGAACACCAACCAACTCATCCTGCAAACCAACGTCGGCTTCGGCTTCACGGACCTAGCCGCCGTCAGCGCGACCTATTTGCCCAACCACTGGTATCGTCTGCAGGTTGACTGGGGCGTGAGCGGCAAATTGATCGGCCGGCTGTTTGATACGGACGGCGCCACTCAACTTCGATCGGTGACGGGCACAACGACCCGCTTCACCGCCGGCGGCATCGCCTTGCGGGCCACCGGAAATTACAAGTTCTGGGACACGGTCACCAATGCGGCGGGCGTCAACCCGTTTGCATCAAGCCCCCGAGCCGTTTCGCCAATCCTTGCGAGTCCTCGTGCCGGCGTCGTGATCGGGATCGCACCGAGCGACACTCAGCACCATACTGCGGCGCAAATGGACGCGCTATTGGAACTCTACTTGCGGTGGACGCGCACGCGGAAGAGCCATGCGTCGAACGACCTCGTCGGCTGGCGGGGTTAGTGGCGTTTCCGGGTGGTGCATCAGTTTGTAGTGACCCGCTTTAGCGGGTTCGGGAAACACCGCCTAAGGCGGTCACTACGAACCAAACCGTGACACCACCTGTTTCCGGTGCGGCTTGACAGGTTTTGGCGAATCTGCGACTCTTGCCGGCCCAAACTCTCCACGCAGCGCAGGAGGCGCGGGCGATGCATAATCGCGGCTGGTCGCTTTCCCTGGTCATCCCCGCTTACAACGAAGAGGCCGGCATCGCGACCGCCGTCGTGGAGGCAGATGAAGCGCTTTCTCGCCTGGCCGATGATTACGAAGTACTGATCGTCGATGACGGCAGCCGCGACGGCACGTTCGACGTGGCGAGCAAAGCCGCAAGCGAACGCCCGCATATTCGCGTTCTGCGGCATGACGTCAATCGCGGCTACGGCGCGGCGCTGCGAACCGGCTTCGAAGCGGCCCGTTTCGACAAAGTCGCCTTCACTGACGCCGATTGCCAATTCGATCTGAACGATCTCGACAAACTCGCGCCGCTGGCCGACGACACGCCGATCGTTGCCGGTTTCCGTGTGGATCGCAAAGACCCGTGGCGTCGAAGATTCCTATCGCGCGGCTACAACCTCTTAACCCGCAACTTGCTCGGCACGCGCGTTCGCGATTGCGACTGCGCCTTGAAAGTGTTCCAACGCGACGCGCTGCATCAGATTCTGCCGAATTCGACAAACTTCTTCGTGAACACGGAGATGCTGTCACGAGCGCGGCAGCACGATTTCGGCATCGTCGAAGTCGGCGTCACGCACCGGCCGCGGCTCAAGGGCGAAAGCAAAGTCGCCATGAGCGACGTGCCGAAGACGCTTGCGACATTGATTCCATTTTGGTGGTCGCGCGTGCTGTTCAATGGCCGGTCGCTGGCCGAGGCGGGGCAGGGCGGTTGGCTCGGGTTCGCGCTCGTGATGGCGATGGCCGCGCTGCTTTTCTTTTGCCGGCTGCGGACGCCGCTATTGGAACCGGAGGAAGGACGCTACGCGGAGATTCCGCGGCAAATGCTGCTGCGCGGCGATTGGCTGGTGCCGACGCTCAATGGCCAACCCTATCTCGACAAACCGCCGCTGATGTATTGGACCGTGATGGCGGCCTATTCCGCGTTCGGAGTCAACGATTGGGCGGCGCGACTGATTCCGGGCTTGGCGGGCTGGCTCACGGTGGCGGTTGCGTATTTGTGGGCGCGGCGCGTGGTCGGGGCGAGGCCGGCGCTTCTAGGCGCATCGTTGCTGACGCTCTCGGCTGGGTTTGTCTATTACGGCCGCATGCTGACGATGAACGGTTTGCTCGGGCTATTCGTGACGACGACACTCGCATGCGGTCATTGCGCGATGTTGTCGCCCAAGCGCGGCCACTGGCTTTGGGCCGCGGCCGGAGTTTGTGCCGGGTTGGGTCTGCTCACCAAGGGCCCGGTCGCGATGCTGCTGACGCTGCCGCCATTGCTGATCCTTTCGCGTCTCGACCTGCGCCTGAAGAGTCCGGGGCTTCGCTTGCGCGCGATTTTCTTTCTGGCGTTCGCTGTAACCGCGTTGCCCTGGTACATCGCGGTGATGCTGCGCCATCCCGACTTCGCGGGTCATTTCTTCTGGTTCCACAACGTGGTGCGGTTCGTGCAGCCGTTCGACCATCAGGGGCCGCCGTGGGAATACATTCCGGGCCTGTTAATCGGCACGCTGCCTTGGGCGCTCTTGGCGATTCCGCTGTTGCGAGACCTGTTTAGTCATTCGCGCGAGTCCGCGGAGCGCCGGCCCGCGACGCTGGGCGCGTTTCTGTTCTTGTTCGCTTGGGGTTTCCTGTTCTTCTCCGCGGCGGGCTCGAAACGCCCCGTTTACCTGGTGCCGGTGTTCCCGCCGTTGGCGTTGGCGCTGGGCTGCTATTTGGACGCGCGCCTGGGCGAGCGTCGCGGCGTCACCGCGACATGGGAATTCCTGGTTCGGCAGCGCACGCGCCTCGCCTATTGGTCCACGGCCATCGCGTTGGCGGGCGGAGTGGCAATTGGATTAGCGACGTGGGCTCAGGGCATGCGCGAACCAGATCGCGCGGTGCTGTTGGTGGGAGCGTCGAGTCTCGGCCTCGCCGTGTTGTTGGCGCGATCGCAGAGCCGGCGCGGCACTTGGGGCGCAACCTGCGGAGTTGGGTTTGTTGTATTGTTCGCGGGAGTTCACGATCTGCTTCCGGAATACGCGCGGCGCTTCTCGCTGCGGCATCCGGTGCAGATGCACGCCTGGCAAGCGAAGGACACCGACGCGCCCGTGGTTTGTTATCCGCATCGCTTTGATTCTGTCGGCTTTTACACGGGCCGGACCGATGTGCGCGAATTCGGCCGAGGAAATCGAGCCGC
>JBGQCZ010000462.1:0-5085 GCA_041495645.1 Gemmataceae bacterium
CATCGTTTTGTTGTAATGCCGTTGATAGTTCGGCCCGCTGATGCCGTGCCGCGCTCTTGGGTAGAAGAGCATTTCGAAGTCCTTGCCGGCGCGTTCCAGTTCCTCGATCAGCTTCACCGAATTTTGCACGTGGACGTTGTCGTCCATGAGGCCGTGGAGGATGAGCAGGCGGCCGTTGAGGTTTGCGGCGGCGTTCACCACCGAGCCTTTGGCGTAGCCGCCGGGGTTTTCCTTGGGCGTGAGCATGTAGCGTTCGGTGTAGATGCTGTCGTAGAGGCTCCAGTCGGTGACCGGGGCGCCGGCGATGCCGGCGCGGAATTTCTTCGAGTGCGTCAGGCAATACGCCGTGAGGAACCCGCCGTAGCTGTGCCCGCTCATGCCGATCCGCGTCGGGTCGATGTAGGGGTGGCGGCCGATCAGCCAGTCGAGGGCATCCTCCACGTCCTTGCATTCCTGCACGCCGAGTTGCTTGTAGGCGGACCAGGTGGAAATCGCGCCCTTGCCGCTGGCGCTGCGCGGGTCGCAATGAAACACCACGATCCCCAGGCCCGATAGCGCATGGTCGAGCACGCTAAAGCGCCACGAATCGGAAACCGTGGGCGCGTGCGGTCCGCCGTAGGTCTGGTACCAAACTGGATAGTTCTTGTTCGGATCGAAATCCACGGGAAACAGCAGGCTGCCCTCGAGCACGAAGCCGTCCTTGAGCGGAATCTTGACCAACTCCTGTTTGCCGAGCTTGTATTCCTCGACGGCGTGGACCGGGTTGGTATCGAGCTTGCGAACGACCGAGCCGTCGTTCTTTCTCAAAGTCACCGTCGCCGGCTTGGCGTGGCTGCTGGCCGTGTCGATGAAGTATTCACAGGTCTTGCTGCAATTAGCGCGGTGATCGCCGACGCCGTCGGTGAGGCGTTCGGGTTTGAGCATGCTGCTCAGCGAAGCGCGATAGAGGCTCTGGCCGATCGGGTTGTCGCACGTCCCGCTGAAATAAACCCAGCCGCCTTTTTCATCGACGCGATGCACTTGCCGCACTTCCCACGGGCCTTCGGTCACGCGGCGCTTCAAGGTTCCGTCGGGCGCGTAAAGATAAAGATGCTTCCAGCCGTCGCGTTCGCTGGGGAACAGGAAGGAGCCGTCCTTCAAGAACAGCGGTTCACCCAGGTCTTCGACCCAGGCCTTGGTGGTTTCGCGAAACAGCTTTCGCGCCTTGCCCGACGGATCGACCGTCATCACGTCCATGTAGGTTTGGGTGCGGTTTTGAACGTAAAAAATGAACGACGGACTATCGGGCACGCCGATGGCGCGGATGATGAGCGTGTCGTCGGGTTTCTGTTCGGGTAAATCCACGAACTTCGGAGTCCCGCCTTCCGCCCAAGCGATGCCCAGCTTTACGTGCGGGTTCGGCTGGCCGGACTTGGGGTAGGGGGTCGCTTCCAACTTGAGCGTCAGCGGCAGGTGATCGACCACGTTGAACGGCTGAACCGGAGCGTCGTCAATGCGCAAGAATGCAATCGACTTCGAGTCGGAACTCCACCAGTAGGCGTGTTCGTCGCGATTGAAGATCTCCTCGAAGTAGACCCAGTCGGCTTTGCCGTTGAAGATCCTACCGCCGCCGTCGGTGGTGAGCTTGCGTTCCTTCAGAGTGGCCAGGTCCACGGCATACAAATTCTGCTCGTGCACGAACGCGACCCATTTACCGTCCGGGCTCAGCCGCACCAATTCCTTCTTCACGTCCGGGCTCTTGGTGATGCGGACGGCTTGTTTGCCGTCGAACGAGACGAAGTACAGGTCATTGCGCTGGGTGAACAGCATGCCGGTCTTGTCGGCATTCATCTGTGAACCGCCGCCGCCGCGATTGCCGAACCTGCCGCCGCCGCCGCCAAGCGGGGACTCGTTGGCAATGCGATTGGTCGTGGTCTTATCGAGGCCGATCTTGACGAGCGCATCGCTCACCTTCGACGGATCGTTGAAGGGCGATTCGCGGCCGGTGGCGGCGTCGATCTTGCGTAGGCGGCCTTGTTTGACCTGCAAATAGTGCGTGTCATCGAGCCATTCGAGCCCGCGAATCGCGCCGCCGCTGAGATTCGGCGGCGGAAGCGTGCCGAGATAATGCTCGGGTAGAATCCGCTTATTCATGACGCGGTCTTCGGGCAACGGCCGCGTGCGGATTGTCAGAATCGAAGCTTCAGTTTCCAGGCGCAAGACCGGGAATGGCTTGCCGATGGTCAGACCAGAGTCGAAGAAGTTCCATGTGGCCAAGCCATCTTCGGAGAGCGGTTCGAGCAAATACGCTGCGAGATTGGCAAACCGCTGGTTGGCGCGAACCACAAGCGTGCCGGCGGGAATCATCGTGGTTTGTTTCTGGCCGGGGGCGACTTCCACGGCGGCGGTCGCGGGGCCGTTAAACGACGCCCTGATGTTGGTGACAGTTCGAACTTCGTGAGCGGTGACACCCAGTTCGATGTCTTCGCGGAGTTCTTCGACTTCGATGCCGTGGCGTTGCAAGTTCTCGATGGCGCTCGCGAACTTCGCCGGGATGAGGTAGGCGAACGGCCGCGTAACGGCGGCCGTGCCTTCCATGCGGTCCCAGTGCTCGAGCGGGTACGAATGCGGCTGGTCCAGGAGCGGTTTGCGATTCGCGTCCTCGACATAGCCCAGCACGCTCACCGGATTCGCGCGTGCGATCGTTTTTTGCCGCAGTGCGATCGACGCGGCCGGCTTTTCTGCTTCGGCGATCACTTTGCGAATCGATTCGCGATGGTCGGCGATGTACTCCAAGCAACCGCGAATGAACTCGCGGCTGGCGGTCACGCGATCCTTGTATGACGCATAGGAGTAAGACTCGGAGAGGATGGCGATGCGGCCGCGCATGCCGACGTATTGAATGCCGTAGCGTGGAGTCGGCGGGTACGCTTCCCATTTCTTGCGGTCGCGGCTGAAGTTGCCGTAGAAGAACGAAAAGAAACCGGTCTTTTTCTCCAAGCGTTTGCCCACGTCCGGCAGCATGGTGTCGCGAACGAACGACACGAGCCGGTCGGGCATCGCGGCCATGCGCGGGCCGTCGTAGGTGAGGGTGTAGCGGTGGTAGGAGCCGTTGGTGGTGTGGGCGTCGATGTAAACGGCGGGATCCCAGAGGCGGCAGAAGCGCACCATGGCCCGCACTTCGGGCGTTTCGAGTTTGACGAAGTCGCGATTGAGATCACGGCCCTGGGCGTTGGCGCGAACACCGACTTCCGGAGGGCCGTTCTGCCCCCTTCGATTGGTCTTGGCGAATTGCTCGTTGCCGTCGGGGTTGACGTTGGGTGCGATCGCGAAGATCACGTGCTTCAACAGTGGCCGGTCTTCGGCTAGCGAGATTTCGCGAGCGAGCATGAGCAGCGCTTCCTTGCCATCGACTTCACCGGCGTGGATGTTGCCCTGCGCAAAGACGACGAGCTTACCGCTCTTGGCGGCTTCTTCCGGCGTGGCCACTGGCGGATCGGCGAGGATCAGCAGCGGCATCTTGCGGCCTTCGAAGCTCGTGCCGAATTCGGCGAGCCGAACGACATTGGGCGCCCGCTTCGCCAACTGCTCGCAGAATGCGAGCACGTCGGCATGGCGCGAAGTGGCGTTGTAGTCGCTGGATTCAGCGACGGTGCGCGGTTCTTGGGCAAAAGAAGTTGAGACGACGAGGAACAAGAATGAGAAAACGACGCCGCGAGTCATGGTGAATCTCCTTCCTGCGGTTGGCGGATGTTATAGCAGGAAGGAGATTGAGCGATCGCGGAAATTGTCAGTTGAGGCGTGAAGTAAGCCCCTTCTTGACCGACTCGCCGACGTTCTTCGGCCCGAGATAAATGTCCCAAACCGCCTTGGCGAACTTGACTCCGGCGATGAATTCGGACGTTTTTCCGACCAGATTGACGTGGATGCCGTAACCGGGCACGTGGGTGATCCACACCACGTCGCCCTTGTCGGCGTCTTGGGGGTCCATGATCGACGTCAACTTCTTTAGCTCTTCGGCGAACTCATTCGGGTAGTTGTTGCGAATGGCTTCGTGAAAGGCCTTGGCCATGTCCTTGCCGCTGACGTTTCGTTCCATCACGAGGTGGAGTTGCTTGATGGTGTCGGCTTTGGCGAGTTCCTCGGCGCTGCGGCCGGCGAAGTCCTTTCCGACATAACTGCCGATCGTATAGACGTTGAAGATTGCCCGTTTCCGCATCGCGGTTCCGGTCAGCTTCACCTGGTATTTCTTGTCGCCGATTTTCGCTTCGCGGCTGACGGGATACTCGACCGAACTGCCGCTGACGCCGACTGTGTCTTGTGCATGCGCGGCGGATACTGCCACGCCGGCGAGCAACGCCATCGAAGCCAAGAGATGACGCATCGTTGAATTCCTTTCAATTGGATGATTGAGCCAGTTTCGCGGCGACTTCGGCGGCGACGATCAGGCTGCCGGCGTCAGCCACTCCTTTGCCCGCGATGTCGTAGGCCGTGCCGTGTGCCACGCTGGTTCGAATGATCGGCAATCCCGCCGAGATATTCACCAGATCCCAGCCGCAACGCAGTTTCATGGCGATGTGGCCTTCATCGTGATACATCGCCACGACGCCGTCGAACTCGCCGCGATGGGCCCGCACGAACAAGGTGTCGGCTGGCCACGGGCCGCTTGCCAGGATTCCGTGCCGCTTTGCCGATTCCACAGCCGGCCGGATGACCCGCTCTTCCTCGTCGCCGAACAGCCCGCCGTCGCTGGCGTGCGGATTCAACGCTGCGACCGCGATGCGCGGCGGACGATTGATCAGTCGCGGCATCAATTGAGCCAGAAGGTGGATTTTCTCCAGTACCACATCCCGCGTCAAGTGCGAGAAGACGTCTCGCAACGCCATATGCAGCGTGACGTGAGCCACGGCGATGCCCTTCCCCCATAACAGCATGGCGAATTGGCTCGTAGCCGTGCGCTCGGCAAGAATCTCGGTGTGGCCGGGATAATTCAACCCGGCAGCCTTCAGACCTTCTTTATGCAGCGGAGCTGTCACGATTGCGTCGGCTTGTTTTGCCAGGGTAATATCGATGGCCTGGCAGAGGAAGTCGTAGGCCGCCCGGCCC
>JBGQCZ010000463.1:0-5076 GCA_041495645.1 Gemmataceae bacterium
AACATTGCCGCACACCGGCGATAGTTTGGTTCAGTTTGATTGGGAGTTGTTTTTATGGTTTGGTGGGGAGTTGTTTTTATAGTTTGGTTGGAGGTTTCTGTTCATGTCACGGAATGATGTTTCCAGACACCAAGCTCTTACTTCAAGCCGCATAAGAGCTTGAAAAACTTGCGCAGGAAGCAAAGATCTTGTTCGTTAGTAGAACGGATAAGACAACCGATTATTCTTATCCGTGTTCATCCGTGTTCATCCGTGTTTATCCGTGGCTTGTCTTTTTTGAGTCGTGAAATGTTTCGAACGCGGGCGATCGTCGGCAGTCTGCTCGCCGTGCTGATTCTCGGCTCGCTCTCCGGCGATGATTACTTCGCACCGTGGTATCCATTCCTCCTCATGTTCACGATCGTGCTTGCTCTGCTCGGCGGACACGAACTTCTCGGCTTGATACCTGCATCGCGCCGGCCGTACACCCTGCTCTGCTACGCCGGACTTCTGGCGATCATCGCCGCCAACTGGGTTCGCCCGCTCAACCACGAATGGCCGCAGTTGGTTCCATTTGCAGTTCCTTGGCACCTGATCTTGGGCATCGTCGCGGGCGTATTCATCGCCGCGTTCCTAATTGAGATGGCCGTTTTTCGAGAACCGGGCGAATCAGCCACGCGCGTTGCTTTCGCTGGGTTCGTGGTGATTTACCTTGGCGTGCTGGCCAGTTTCCTGATCCAATTGCGTTGGCTGCCTGAATCAGCCGGCGACCCAAATCGCTCGCGTCATGCGTTGATGCTGGCAATCTTCGTGCCGAAATGCTGTGACATCGGCGCGTACTGTGCGGGCCGATTGTTCGGCCGCCACAAAATGACCCCCCTGCTCAGCCCGAAGAAGACATGGGAGGGTGCGGTTGGCGGACTGTTGCTGGGAATCGCGACGGCGATCTTCGGCGCATGGCTCGGCCCGCAGCCGGACTTGTGGGTTTTAAAGGCGATTGCGTTTGGCATCACCGTTGGGATTGCAGGGATCCTGGGCGATCTGGCCGAATCGCTCATTAAGCGTGAGGGGCAACGAAAAGACGCCTCGCAAGCGGTGCCGGGCTTTGGCGGAGTGTTGGATGTGATCGACTCGGTCTTATTCGCGGCGCCCGTGGCGTATCTTTGGTTGACCACGGCGCGAATTTCGCCTTTGTGACCTGGTTCTCGTGAACAATCGCGATGAGCAAACTGTCTAACCTTGGAACAAGAATAACGGACCACGGATTTCACCGATGACACGGATCGAAACCGGGATTACACTGCCTCGATATTCCTTTCTTATCGGTGTTATCAGTGTAATCCGTGGTCAAATGAGATTCATCGAATGACCGAAAAACTCGCATCGAGCGTGCAAATACCCTTGGCCAGTCGCGACGAAGCGCTTTTGCTCTTCGGTCCGCGTGACGTGTACCTGCGCATGATCAAGGACGCGCTCGGCGTGCGCCTGATCGCGCGCGGCGATACGATCCAGATCGACGGCGATGAGGAACCGGTCGCCAGGGCCGAGCGCGTCTTTCAACAACTTCGCCAAATGCTGCGGCAGCAGGAACAGATTTCGCCGGAAGACGTCCGCACCGTCCTGGAAATCGTGCAGCACGGCAACGAGCGGAACTCACCGCAAAGCCTGACGGTGCAAAACACCGGCCGCTTCGTCCGTCCGCGCACCGACGGCCAGGCCCGCTATATTCAGGCCATGCGCGATAACGACATCACGCTCTGCGTCGGCCCGGCCGGCACCGGCAAGAGTTATCTCGCCGTCGGCATGGCTGTCAACATGTTGCGACAGGGATTGATCAAACGCATCGTGCTGGTGCGTCCGGCAGTCGAGGCGGGCGAGCGGCTCGGCTTTCTGCCCGGCGATCTCACCCAGAAAATCAACCCCTACCTCCGCCCGCTTTTCGACGCGCTCAACGAAATGATGGAGCCCGAGCAAGTGAGGCGCTATCTCGAAAACGACATCATCGAAATTGCCCCGCTCGCCTACATGCGCGGCCGCACCCTGAGCAACGCGGTCGTTATTCTCGACGAAGGGCAGAACACGACCATTCCGCAAATGAAAATGTTTCTGACGCGGATGGGGCAGAATTCGAAGATCATCGTCAATGGCGACATTACACAGATTGACTTGCCGCGAACCATCCGCAGCGGCTTGGTTGACGCCGTGCATCGGCTCAAGAACGTCGACCGGCTTGCCGTGATTCATCTCAACGAATCGGACATCGTGCGCCATCCGCTGGTGCAACGCATCGTGAAGGCGTACGAAGAGAAGGAAAAGGGACGAGGATAACCCTGTTTACGTTTCGCGCTCGCTCGTAGTGCCAGAAACAAAATCCATAACGCGCACTGGACTACAGCTCGCGGCCTCGATTACAATCTCCCCGCGTCTAGGCCGGCGACCGTTTGGATGGATCCACCATGCGCGAGTTATTTCCACTCAATTCCCTGGCTGGGTTTGGCCACGACCCTCTGAGACCGGAATTCGAATCGCCGCCATTCGAGCACGTTCGCGCCGACACTCGCGCCAATCTCCGCAAATTGGTTCGCCTTCAATGCCCGCGGTTGCCCGGCGTTTACGGCATGCTCGATCCACGCGGGCGGCTCGTCTATGTCGGCAAGGCGAAGGTCCTGCGCGCGCGGCTACTGAGTTACTTTTTGAAGGCAGCGCGCCAACAGAAAGCCGGCCGCATTATCGATCAAGCACGTACCATCGTTTGGGAACCCGGCCCGTGCGAGTTCGCGGCGTTGATCCGTGAGTTGGAACTCATTCGCCGTTGGCGGCCGGGCTACAACGTGCAAGGCCAACCCGGCCGCGAACGGCAAGTTTACATTTGCCTCGGCCGCAAGCCGGCCCCGTACGTTTACGCCACGCGCGAGCCGAAAGGCAACGAGGTTGCTTGCGTCGGCCCGATCAAAGGCGCCAATATGGCCCGCGAGGCCGCGCGCCGATTGAACGACCTCTTTCACCTGCGCGATTGCGCTCAGCACCAAGCGATGCATTTTGCCGAACAGAGCGAGTTGTTCCCAATCCTGCGCACGGCCGGTTGCCTGCGCTACGAACTCGGAACCTGCCTCGGCCCGTGTGCCGCATTTACGACGCGATCCACGTATTCACGCCATGTGCGGGCGGTGAAGGATTTTCTCGAGGGCCGCGATATCAGCATCTTGCATCGGCTCGAAAGCCAAATGCACGGCGCTTCGGAGCGCCAACAATTTGAGCAAGCCGCCGCGCTGCGCGACAAGATGGCCCCGATTCAGTGGCTTCGCGAACGACTAGTTGGCTTGGACGAAGCGAGGCAACGTCACTCTTTCATCTATCCCGTGGCGAGCGCCGATAAAGCGACTATGTGGTATCTGATCCGCCAAGGCCGCGTCTGCGCTGCAGTTCCGGAACCGCTGAATGCGACGTCGCGCACTAAGGCGGATGAATCAGTGCGCCAAGTGTTCGCGGGCCGGGCGGCGTGGCATGGCATCGTGCCCAGCCAATTCGTCGATCACGTTCTGCTGGTGGCTGGCTGGTTCCGCCGCCGGCCGGATGAAGCCAAGCGGGTTCTGACCATCGAAAAAGCGTTGGCCATTTGCGGCCTGTCGAGCGACCCTGCACCGCTGGCTCGGTCGGCGTGATTCTCGACACAATCGCATAGCGAGAACTGCCTTGTAGCCGGTCCGTTTACTTCATTCCGCTAGCAGAAACTCCGCGTTGGAATAAGATTGACGCTTTGCGAGTTGGAGCGAGTTGACGAGCATTCTTTGCCATGCATTCCGGCGCTAGTGCCATTCCCTTGCCGAAGCAAAACCGAACGTCCGCCATCGGCTGGTGGTCGCCGAACGGCTCGCCGCCCGAAACCGATTCCGATGCTGTGCTGGCCGCAATCCGCGACATCACGCGTCCGGTAACTTTGCTGCGAACTGAAAGTGGCTTTGGCTTGCCAGAAGGCGGAATTTGTCGGCTTTGCGAGGAACCGCCGGATGACGACGCGATTCCGATCGTCGCCTGGCTGCCCGCGATTCGGCCCGAACAACTTGGCGAACCGACATTCCTTTCCGATCACCGACTGCGGTACCCTTATGTGACGGGCGCGATGGCCAACGGCATCGGCTCGTGCGAGATCGTCGAGGAAATGGGCCGGGCCGGGATGCTCGGCTTCTTCGGCGCCGCGGGCCTTTCCCCACAACGGGTCGAGCAGGCGATTGATCGATTACAGCAGAGTTTGGGCAACATTCCGTACGGCTTCAATTTGATCCACAGCCCAAACGAACCGCGGCTCGAAGCTGAAATCGTCGACTTGTATTTGCGGCGCGAAGTGCGGTTAGTCGAAGCCTCGGCTTATCTCGATCTCACGCTGCCAGTCGTGAAGTACCGCGTGGCCGGCATCCATCGCGAAGGCGACGGGCGCATTGTCACGCCGAACCAGATCATCGCCAAGGTCTCACGCGTCGAAGTTGCCGCCAAGTTTTTTGCCCCGCCGCCCGAGAAGTACCTTCGCGAACTGCAAAGCCAAGGATTCATCGCCGCCGAGCAAGCGCATCTGGCATCGCGCATCCCGATGGCCCAGGACCTTACCGCCGAAGCCGACTCGGGCGGCCACACCGACAACCGCCCAGCGATCACCCTCATCCCCACCCTGCTTGCGTTTCGCGCTCGCGCGCAAAGCCAGCATGGCTACGACATCCCCCTGCGCGTCGGCGCCGCGGGTGGCATCGCCTCTCCGCAATCAGCAGCAGCAGCTTTCGCCATGGGCGCGGCCTTCATCGTCACCGGTTCGATCAATCAGGCCTGCGTCGAATCCGGCAGTTCCGACCTGGTTCGCGAGATGCTGGCCCAGGCGGAGCAGGCCGACGTGATCATGGCCCCCGCCGCCGACATGTTCGAAATGGGCGTGAAGGTGCAGGTGCTGAAACGCGGAACCATGTTCGCCATGCGCGCGGCCAAGCTCTTTGAGCTATATCGAACATATCCCGGCCTCGATGCGATACCGGCCGCGGAGCGCGTCCAGTTGGAGAAGAACGTCTTCCGCTCCCCGCTGGAGGAAATCTGGCGGCAGACGCGCGACTTCTT
>JBGQCZ010000464.1:0-5058 GCA_041495645.1 Gemmataceae bacterium
AACCAAGACTCGTTTGCGCGAGTAATTGAAGCGCATGCTGTCGTCTCCAAGAGTCGCCCAAATCGTAACATCCGGAATTTCTGCTTACAATGCCTGCCACGCAAATCGCTTGAATCCTCAATCCTGTGATCGCGAAACGTAAACGGGGTTTATTCGGGACCGAATCGGTCGCCCGGCTGGATCGGATGACCGCGAAGGAATTCGGCGGCGGACATGCGGCGCTTGCCGGCGGGTTGAAGCTCCAGAATTCGCAGAACGGTCCCCTGCCCCATCATAACGAGAAGCACTGCTTCGCCTTCTTCGGTCCTTGTGGTGCTCAACCCCCCGGCTTCTCCCGGACCATTTGCCATCGCCGACGCTGCGTCAGTAACGATGACGCGAACCGGCGGATGACCGCCGCGATGCAGAAACGTGTACGCGGTCGGCCACGGTTGCATCGCCCGTATTTGATTCCAAACCTCGTGTGCCGGCTTTGACCAATCGATTAGTCCCATTTCCTTTTTCAATTTCGGGGCTTTGGTCACAAGTGCGGGATCTTGTTTGCTCCCGGTCACTGCTCCACATTCCAGTCGATCGACCGTCTCTAATGCCAATTTGGCACCGATTGGCGCCAAGCGGGCTTCAAGTTCGCCGGCGGTTTCGTCTGGTTGTATGTCAACGGCTTCCTGAGCAAGCATTTCGCCCGCATCAAGTCCGGCGGACATGCGGATAATCGTCACGCCAGTCCGCGTTTCGCCCTTCCAAATGGCCCAGGCAACCGGGGCCGCTCCACGATACTTCGGCAACAGCGACGCGTGAACGTTGATTCCGCCGATTGATGGAACGGCCAAAACGTCCGGCTTCAAAATCTGACCGTATGCGGCCACCACAAGCAGATCGGGCTTGAGTTCGCGCAATGCAGCCAAGCCGGTTTCGGTGTTGATGCTCTCGGGTTGAATAACCGGAATTCCGGCGGCTTCGGCGATTGACTTCATGCCTTTGCCAACTTGCCGCGTGCTGCCGCGCTTCGCGCCGACTTCGCGCTCGGGTTGCGTAACCAAGCCGACGACCAGGCCGGGACGCGTGAGCAGAAGTTCAAATGTGGGTTCGGCAAAAGTGCCGGTGCCCATCATGACGATGCGCATGAAGCCTGGCCTATGAGTATTTGGCTTCCAATTCCTTCAGCAACTTCTCGATGTCTTCGTCCGACTGGATGTCGCCCTTTTCCTGGCCGCGGCGGAACTTGCGTTCGAATTCGTGCAGCGCGCCTCGGGCAGCGATTTTTCCGAGCGGGCCCATTTTGTCGATGTACAAAACGCCGTGCAGGTGATCGACTTCGTGCTGCCACAGCCGGGCCGGCAGTTCGCTGCAGGTCATTTCGTAATACTTCCCTTCCAGATCGTAGGCACGGGCAATCACGGTCTTGTGCCGCCGCACCTTCTGGTAAAGATCGGGAAAGCTCAAGCAGCCCTCGCTGCCGTCTTCCAGCCCGCCTTTCCTCTCGACGATCACGGGATTGATGGCGATGCACTCGCGTGTGCGGTCGGCTGGATCGCCCGAGAAATTCATGACCAGAATCTGGTACGGCAGCGCGACTTGCGGGGCGGCCAGCCCCAGGCCCTTGGCCGCGTACATGAGTTCGAGCATTTCGTTCGCGTAACGGCGAACCTCGGCGTCGATGCGAGTCAACGGTTTGGCGATGTGCCGGAGCGAGGGATGCGGGTACTGAACGATCTTCATTTCTTTATTGTAGGGTTCGCTGGCTCTCCCGGTTTCCCGCCGATCCAGAAATTCCAACCCACAAATTCCAAGGAAACTCCAAGTTCCAACCCACAAATCTCAACGACCGTCGTGCTTGGAAATTGCTTGTTGGTTGTTGGAATTTCCTTGGAATTTGTGGGTTGGAACTTTCTGGGCAGTCCACGAAGCTGAGGCCGGTACTTATCGGCCGCCAATCACTACCATCGGCTGGCGGTCCGGGTCAGGCTGAGCCTTGCGAATCAACTGCTGCACCATCCAAGGCACGTTGCCTTCTCCGAAGAGCAGAAAGCTGAGTGTGCCTGCTACCACGCCCTGTTCGGGCCAGCCGAAATGGATCTCGGGCGGTTTGCCGACCTTGGACAACTCCAGGGCCAGAGCCGCAACCACATGGGCTATGGACGCCGCCCGCGTGATCTTGAGAATAACGCTGTTTCCGTCCTGCTTCACCTCCAACACGGGCTGCTGCTCGAATTCGCTCGGGTCATAGAGTTCCACTTCGATGAAGGCGATTTGCACGTTCTCGCCGAGACGATGGTCTTTGCGAATGGTCTTTTCCTTTTCGGCCAGCGTGCGTTGGCCGGGCCGATGCGGAACCAGCACGTCGAATTCCGCTCCGCGAATGCTGTCCCACAAGAACCGCGAGCCTTCGTCCTTGAAAATAAAACCGCCGAAGCGCAATTCGGTCGCCCGAGCCGTTCGCGACAACAGCGACATGGTAATAATGGTGACGATGAAGCAGGCGGCGATCTTGATGCCGTCGGGCTTTTCAATGATGACGGCGATCGTGGTGTACAGGAACGCCACGGCGACGAAGGAAAAGTACCACGGCACGCGAAAAAGCCAGAACCAGCGTGGCCGAGCCCGCCAGCGATCGATCACGGTCGCGACACAGGCGCTTGACATCAGCATGAGCACACCCGTCGCATAAGCGCCCCCTTGCGCGGAGACGTCGGCTCGAAAGATCCAAGTAACTCCCAGGTTGATGGCGGTGAACAGGAACACGAGCGGCCGGCTTGCGTTGGCCCAGCTCCGGCTTGCGTTGGCCCAGCTCGGTCCCATCCCATAGCGCGGCAAATAGCGCGGGATCAGGTTCAACAAACCGGCCATGGCGCTGGCGCCGGCGAACCACAGGATCACCACCGTGCTAATGTCGTAAATCGTCCCGAACACCGGGCCGAAGAGCGGGCAAATTCGCCCCGTTCCACCTTCGCCGTGGGCGACAAACGCCAACGCCCGTTCGAGGGCGGAAGGATCGGCGCCTTTTTCGAATGCCGACGGCGGAACCAATGTGCTCACGACCAGCGTCGAACCGAGAAGGTAAAACGACATGATCAAGGCCGCTACGATCAACAAGCGGCGGGTATTACGAATCCGTGCCGCCGGCCGCTCCGGATTGTCGTCTTCCCGGCCGCGGATCAGCGACATGACTGCCACGCCGGTTTCGAACCCGCTCAGCCCCAGCGCCAGCTTCGGAAAAACCAGCAGGCACACCCCCACAAGCACAAATGGACCGCCCACGGTCAGTTTCCACGGCATCTCTTTCTCGTTCATGTGCCACTCGGAAGGCGACCCCGCGAAAACCTTCATGTACCAATCGTCGAAATGCTCGGAGTGATTGAATAGGTAGAGCAAGCCGCTGCCCACCACGATCAGGTTGAGGACCAGGTAGACGCCGACGATGACCACCGCGAAGCCAATCACCTCGCGAAACCCCTTCAAAAACATCGCGCCCAAGAGCACGAGGAGGAAGAATGTCAGGAACATTTGCTGGCGGTCGAACGAAATCGCTTCGGGGCCGAAAGGCCAAATCGCCTTGTTGGAAATGAGATGCTTGGAAGCGTCGGCGGCGGAGAGAGTTTTGGTGATGACGAAATCGGTGGCGGCGAAGCCGAGAAGGGCCAGAATCAGCGCTTTGCCGCCCCAGCCGTGAACCAACCGCTCGAGCATGCCGATCGATCCTTGCCCGTGCGGCGATTTCCCGGCGACGTACGCGTAAACGGGAAGGGCGCCAAACAGCGTCATGGCCACGAGGACGATGGTCGAGAGCGGGCCGAGCAATCCGGTCGTTTCAAAGGCGATCGACGGCTGGTAGCCAAGCGTCGAAAAATAATCGACGCCAGTGAGGCACATGACCCAAAGCCACAAGTATTGCGGGTGGCGTTTGCCGGAAATGCCTTCCGAAGCAGGCTCGTTCATCCCGGCATGATGCGAAGGAATTGTGCTCGTGTCAATGATCGGGGTTTGCATCCCCGCATTCCGAGCCTAATATAATGCCATCGGGTAGTCGATAAACGGTGATACGAGATCGCCGAAACCGAGGTGAATTGATGTCCGCACCTGCCGCCGCCAAGCCCGCGCCCGCAAAGCCCTCCAAAAAGAAATTCTTCAAGGAAATCGCGGTCATTTACGCGGACAACTGCACCGGCTGCGATGCCTGCGTGGAAGTCTGCCCGGTGGATTGCATTTACAAGGTGCCCGGCGCGGAACTCCCGTTCCTGCAACCGTTCTGCGACATCGAAGTCGATCGTTGCATCGGCTGCGCTCTGTGCGAGAAATGGTGCCCGTGGGACGCGATCGAGATGATTCCCACGGCCAAGCTCGCCGATGAGGTCGCCAAGAAAGGCGGCCCGCCGGAATACGTGGAAAAGAACTGGGACCGGCTGGTTGGCGCCGCGCACGAGCTGGCCACGCTTTACGTCGAGAATCAGGCGGCGAAGAAAAAGTAATCCGCCGCAGTCATTTCTGAGACGAATTGTCTTGCGTCTAGTGCTTTTGCACCATTACAATCCTTAATACCCTCCCACCTGCGCACTAGGGTACTATGCGCCCGCCGCCGGTATCTGCCCGAAACCGGCACCTAAGTTGAATGTTGAATAATGGATTGGGCCTCGTTTCTGTAGGACGCTCGAAACATCACGCCGCGGGAACCTTCCATGGCCACTGTTGCCGTTCTGCCCAACACGCTTCGCGACAAAATCAATTCACTCGCCCGCAAGATGGCGCTGTTGCGCCTGACGCGGTCGATCGCCGTCACGGCCTTGATCCTGGTCGTTTCGGCAGGCTTGATTTGGGCGGCGGACTATTGGCTCAATCTGCCGCGCGGCGTTCGTTTTGGCATGTTGGGCGGTTGGTTTGTTCTCGCCTTGGCCGGGATTATTCGCTGCGCGAAGAATCTGAGTCATAAGGCTGATGCCGACGCCTTGGCGGCACTGATCGAACAAGAATATCCGAACCTGGCCGAGCGGCTCCTGACCTCCGTTGAATTGACTGAAGCCGCCGAGAATGCTCACGGTTCGCGCACGCTGATCGAACTGCTCG
>JBGQCZ010000465.1:0-5027 GCA_041495645.1 Gemmataceae bacterium
AACGCGTGCGGGAGCGGCTGGAGTAAATCTACCCGTAGCCGCTGGCTTTAGCCTGCGGGGGGCGAGCGGGCATCCTGCGCAGGCTAAAGCCTGCGCAGGAGGCCCGCTCGCTACGGGTAATCTGAAATTGCCGCTCGCCCAAACACGGATGACTTGATGCAACCCAATCGCGAGTTTTGGTCGGATCGGGCCGTGTGCGTGCTGGGCGGTACGGGATTTCTGGGATATCACCTCGTCCGTCAACTACGCGATCGGGGCGCTCGCGTGCGGATCCTCGGCCTGCCGCCTTCGGAAAATCATCCGTTGCGCAATGAACCGGGTTTCGATCTTCGGTACGGCGACATTCTCCATCCCGATAAAGTGCGCGACGCAGTGGCCGCACAATCCGTGGTTTTCAACCTCGCCGGAGTGGTGTCCGCCACGGCGAAAGATCCCAAGAAGTTCCACGAAATCCACCTCCACGCCATCCGCAACGCGATCGCCGCGGCCGATCCCGCAGCGCGCATCGTGCACACTTCGAGCGTCACGGTTATTGGCGCCTCGCGCCGGCCGGAAGTTCTGAACGAAGACAGCCCCTTCACGCTCGAACGAGTGCGGATCGATTATGTACATGCCAAGCGGGCGGCAGAGAAGGAAGCACTCGCCGCCGCGAGTTCGCGCGATGTGGTGGTGGTCAATCCCGGCTATTTGATCGGTCCGGACGATCCCGACCTGTCGATTATGGGTTGGTTTTGCGATCGCTTCTGGCGCGGCAAGGTGCCGTTTGTCGGACCGGGCGGATTGAATCTGGTCGACGTTCGCGACGTGGCGACCGGGCACATGCTGGCCGCCGAACGCGGACAAACCGGCCGGCGCTATGTGCTTGGCGGCGAAAACCGAACGCAACAGGAGCTTCTGCATCTGCTCGCGGAAGCCGCGGGTTGGCGGCCAAGGCGCTTGCCGCGCGTACCGGGTTGGTTCCTGTACTCGATCGCTGGCATTGAGGAATTGCTGGGCAAATTGGGACGAAAACGGCCCTTCCCATCTTTCGCGGACGCGCGCGTTGGGCTGTATTACTGGTACTATTCGTCGGAACGGGCCGCGAAAGAACTCGGCTTCACGGCACGGCCGTTGCAGGAAACGCTGGCCGACACATTCGCGTGGCACCAGACACACGGGCTGCCAACGCTGCATGGCTGGCGGCGCCGCTGGTTCCGTCCGCCGGCCACCGAGCTGCTCGGTAGGGTGGGTCGAGGAGCCTAGGCGACGAAGGCCCACCATTCGTCAATGACCCAAAGGTGGGCCAGCGCCGGCGAAGCCGTCTTGACCCACCCTACCGAGCTGCGGCCATCCCTCGCAGCTCTATCAGAATCTCGCTCTTTAATATCTGCTCCATCTCCACCAGCGCTCGCGACATGAATGTCGCGTCCAGGACGCGATGGTCGAAAGTCAGTCGCATGTCGATCGAGCCGTCGGGGGCGAAGGGACCGTAGTGGAGCGTCACCGTCCACGGTGCGATCAGGGTCGAAACGGCGGAGCCTTGGCCGGCCGTCACGCTGACGCCGTACGTTCCCAGGAAATGGACGCGCCAAATGCCGACCCAGTGCAACATGCTCCAGGCCCAGCGGCGCAGCGGCCACGGCAGCCGGGCGATCCGCATGCTATGACGAAAGCCGCGAAGCTTCTCCAACGGTGCGGTTTTTATTCGCTTCACGGCTGCGTCGATGGCGGCGAGCGACATGGCTTCGGGCCGTTCGATCGTGGTGATGAGTAGGCCGGGTTCCCCTTCGTATTCACGCTCGACCACGATGCCGCCGATGCTGGCGATCGTTTCGTAAAGCCGCGGCCAGGGGCGGTCCAAGAAGGTGCGGCGCAGTTCAGGCCGCCGCTCGGCCAACAGTGCAAACGCCTTCGCAAATATCGCGACCCAACCCGGCTTGGGCTGGGCCGCCTCGCGCGCCGCGACGACTTCGCTCAAACTCATGACACGCTGAATCGGCACGAGCTTCATGTGCCGCGAGAAGTGCAGGAAGTCGCACACGTTGCGGCGCAATAGCGATAGCCGCCGGCTTCGGCCCGAAATCGGTTCCATCGCGTTCTCCGTTTCGACAGGAGCGGACTGTATCGCGTTTCGGCCTTGGCGTGCAACCCTCAGTTTGTCGCCTTTCGCTCCACGAAAGACGACTTTATGGCAAAGTGAGACACTACCCACCGCCGTTCCGGGCTCTACATTGCCCGCATGCCCAACCTGCCGCTCATTCCCGCCACTGTCATCGGCAGCTGGACCTTCCCCGGCTGGTACGTCCACTTTTGTGACGAGGCCGCCAAGAACCCGGAGAAATTCGGCGCCGACGACCTCGCCGAAGCGGTGCGCGACGCTACCCAACTGGCCATCGACGACCAGCTTCAAGCAGGTTTGGATCTCATCACCGACGGCGAAATGCAACGCGTGGATTTCAACCTCGGCTTCTACGACTTTCTCACCGGCATCAAGCAACTGCCCGGCGCCCGCTTATGGGGCCCGCCTGCCCACGATCAGCGCAGCAAGTTCGATTGCGCGGCGCCGATTCTGGCCCCGGATGGCCTCGGCTGCGTGGCCGAATATCGCCAGCTGCGCTCAATCACCGATGCGCCGGCGAAGGTTTCCGTTCCCGGTCCCTATACGCTGGCCGGCTGCATCAACGGCGGAGAGGTTTATCGCGACCGCCAAGCCGTCGCCGAAGCCCTCCTACCGATCGTCAACAGCGAAATGAAGTCGCTCGTCGCCGAAGGCGTGAAGTTCATCCAACTCGACGAGCCGAGCTTTGCCTGCCACCCGAAAAATCCCGAGTTGTTTCTCGACGTGATTGCCCGCACGGTCGCTGGCGTCAATGCCCACATCAGCATGCACATGTGTTTCGGCAATTACCGGGCGCGGGCCATCGGTCAGCGCAGTTACAAGCCGCTGTTTCCGCACCTGGCCAAGGCAAAGGTGAACCAACTCGCGTTGGAATTCGCCAGCCGCGAAATGGCCGAGATCGAACTGGCGAAAGAGATCAAAGCGCCGATGAGCCTGGCCATCGGCCTCGTGGACGTGAAAAACACCTGGGTGGAACCGCCTGAACTGATCGCCGAGCGCTTGCGCTTGGTACTGAAGCACATCGAACCCGAACGCGTCGCCGTCACGCCCGATTGCGGTTTCTCGCAAACCGCCCGCCACGTCGCCGTGAAAAAAGCCGCGAACATGGTCGCGGGCGTGCGCATGGTGCGGAAAGAGTGTTCCGTTTAGCCGCGAGGGGAGCTTGACGACCCGAGCGCGACGATCGCGCTCGGGTCGCCAAGCTTCCCTCGCGGCTAAACAAGAGTGAGTGAACCCATGTCCGAACCTTACACCGCGATTCAGGTCGTCATGATGCCGCGGGACACCAATCCGCACGGAACCATTTTTGGCGGCGTTTTGCTGTCGTACATCGATCAGGCCGGAGCGCTCGGCGCGCGGCATGAAATCGCGAAGGCCGGCGGTGCGCTGCCCGTCCTGGTCACGGTCGCCATCAATCGCGTCGTATTCAAGCAGCCGGTGCTGGTCGGCGACGTGGTGCGCTTCAAGACGCGCCTTGTGCGCATCGGCCGCACCTCGATCACCATGAATGTCGAAGTGGAAGCAGAGCGCGGCCGCGATTTGTTGCAAGTCACCGAAGCGGAGATCGTCTTTGTGGGCGTAGATCCGAAAAGTCCGGCGCAACGCCCGGTGCCGCTCTTGCCCGAGGCAAAATCGCCGTGAAGGCCGGCCATTTCCATAAACTGTGAGCGACCCCTCTGCCTGCGATTCCCGGAGATCCCAATGGCCTTTACCGATTCGCACCTGTATTTCGACGACCTGGAAATCGGCCAGGAATGGGAATCGCCGGGCCGCACCGTGACCGAGGCGGACGTGGTGAACTTCGCCGGCATCAGCGGCGACTTCAATCCCATCCACGTGGACCGGCACTTTGCCGCCGGGACCATTTTTCGCAAACCCATCGCCCACGGCATGCTCGTGTTCTCGATGGCGAGCGGTCTGGGGCTCGGCTATCCCTCCGTACGGACCCTGGCGTTCCTGAGCGTGCGCGAATGGAAGTTTCTCGGCCCGGTTTTCCCCGGCGACACCATCCGCCTGCGCGGCAAGATCCTGGACAAGACCCTGCGCGGCCGCGGCAAACGCGGAGAAATCGTCTGGGAGCGCAAGATCATCAATCACGAAGGCAAAGTCGTTCAGGAAGGAGTGTTGGTCACACTGGTCGAAGCCCGCGGTCCCAAAGTTGAAGCCCCGCCAAGCTGAACCTCCACCTCCCGCCGTTGTCCCTTCCACGTCGTCGCTCGTAGAACATACGCATCGGATCGGTAAACGGACCAGCGGGCCATTCATGACCATGCGCACGCGTTTTGCTCCCAGCCCCACCGGCTATTTGCACATCGGCGGGGTTCGCACCGCTCTATTCAATTGGCTGCTCGTCAAACGCCACGGCGGACAATTTGTCTTGCGCATCGACGACACCGACGCCCAACGCAACAAGACCGAAGCGCTGCAACCGATCCTCGACGGCTTTCGCTGGCTTGGCCTGAACTGGGACGAAGGGCCGGAAGTCGGCGGGCCATATGCACCGTATTTCCAATCGCAACGAAAAGATCGCTACCGGGCAATGGCGATGAAGCTTCTGGAAAGCGGCCACGCCTATCCCGACTACATGGCCAAGGAAGAGTTGGACGCCGAGCGCAAAGCAGCGGAGGCGGCCAAGCGGGCGTACGTGCATCGCGGACCGCACCGCGATACGCCGGCCGCCGAGTGCCTGCGCCTTTACAAGGAGAAGCCGACTACGCTGCGCTTCAAGGTGCCGGCCGGTCGCGACGCGGTGATCGAGGACATGATCTGCGGTCGCTGCGTGCAGAAAACCGACCTCATGGGCGACTCGGTGATACTGCGGGCCGACGGCAGCGCGCTCTACAACTTCGCCTCGGTCATCGACGACATCGATTTCAAGATCACCGACATCGTCCGCGCCCGCGAGCATCTCACCAATTCTTACACGCAG
>JBGQCZ010000466.1:0-5005 GCA_041495645.1 Gemmataceae bacterium
GTCACGGGCTCGGAAGCTGGAACCCGATTCGGCTCGTTCGGCGAGTCGGCGCTATCAGCACGCGGAGTCGGTTGACCAAGCTGGCCGCTGAATGTAGCGCTACCGCCCAGCAAGGAGATGTTGGCGGGGGGGGGCGCAGCCGCTTCGGACGGCAGCGGGCCATTGAGCACATCGTCGATTGCCAGCAGCGAGTTGGTAGCATCGCGGTCTTCGAGGCGTTCGACCCAGAGCGGAAAGCGAAAGGGGCTGCGGTTCATGGCGTCTATCCTGGTTGGAGAGGGTGCGGAAATGACCGCCTGAATGGTAACCGAAGTGTGGCCGCAGTCAAGCTTGAAAGCGATGAAATTAGAATCCAAAGCGGAGCGCCGACGGACAATAGCTCCGAAGGCCTTGCACGTCACTTCGCCGCGTCCAGAAACACATCGACCTGCTGCCCCACGTATAGCGGAACGCCGGGCTTCTCGACGGCATAGATCACCTGCAGCACGCGGGTATCGGTGCGCTCGGTCGTGTCGCCGGCGAGCGATTTCTTGGGGACGACCAATGGTTCGACGCGTACGAAACGCAGTGGAATCTCCGTGGTGGAATCGCCGCGGCGTTTGGCTTTGGCCGGCAGCCGTTCTTGTCAAGGCTCAATCCAGTTGTTGTCCGATGATGAGACATAAGTATTTGATAATAATAGCGATACGACGCATTCTTGTTGATTGATTTCTAAGGCGCACGATTTGGGCGCGCCCGACCTTGCGCCCTTGCACCCTTACGGTTTCCCAAGCAGAAAACGCAAGTTTTTGCGTCGGCATCAAGGGCGCTGTCATCTCAGCTTGTCGGCCATACACTTCAGGCATGCCTGACCCAGTTGCCGCTAGGAAGCGCTTTCCTGTCGCCCGTTTTGCGGCCCGACTCGCGAAGCGAGCCTGGGGCAACTGGCGCATGCGGCACCAGGATCGGCGGAATTTCGCCATTCACCTCTTGGGCATCCCGTTGGCAGTCGGCGGCGTGGTCATGCTGTTTTTCGATTGGCGTTGGGGCTTGAGCGGGCTGGTCGTGGGTTACTTTCTGCAGTGGGTCGGGCACATCTGGGAAGGGAACGACGTGGGCGAATGGGCGGCTCTCAAACGATTGTTCGGGTTGCCCACGGTCGCCATCTCGCCGCGATTCGCGAAGCCGGTCGATCCGGCGGTGAATCACGCAAATCGCTAACGCAACCGTCAGAGTTTTCCCAATTCAACGCCAGTTTGCCGCAAGCGCGGGCAAATTTCTGCGGTCGGGCGGCAGTCCGTCTTGCATCGGCTCACGGCTTGTGATATCCGGCGTCGCTCGCATCCCGGAAGGGGTGTGAATTTGGGGGACCGCGGTTGGCGCGAAAGCGCCGTGGGGACCGCGGGCGATTATCTCTGATCGGTCGGGGGCGATCATGAAGCGCTGGACGCAGCGACTGCTGGCGATGATTCTCGCCGTATCCGGGCTGATTGGATGCAAACAGCGGCTGTTCATCACCGAGCCGGACCTGGAACATTACAAGATGATGGGCGCCGGGCTCAGCGCGCCACAAAATCTCGACACCAGCATTGCGGCGACCGCTCAACCGGGAACTTGGAATTGGCCGCCGCCGCTGACCGTGGACAATACGAATCGGCAAATCCGCTATTTGTCGTTGCCAGAAGCCATATCGATCGCGCTGGAATCGGGCACTACGGGCAGCCAGTCCTTGCAGTTTCCGGGGGTAGTCAATGAGAATCTGCCGAACGCGACCAGCGACGCCATTCGCGTGTTTGCGCTCGACCCGGCTGTTGCCGGGTCGCAAATCGAAGCGGCCCTGGCTCGCTTCGACGTCTTGTGGGCGTCCAGCGTTTCCTGGTCCAAACAGGATGAGGCGACGGTCAACACCTTCGCGACCAACGGTGACAACGCTTCGTTCAACACGGGCCTTTACAAGGCTCTGCCCGCGGGCGGTGTGATTGGCATCACCTTCTCGACCGACTATCAAAAGTTCGACCTCAACACCACCAATGCCAATTTCATCCGCTTCAACACCTCGTACAAACCGAGATTGAAGCTCAGCTTCGAGCAACCGTTGCTGCAAGGTTACGGCGTCGAACTCAATCAATTGTCGTCCGTGCATTCGGGGTCCGCCGGCATCGTGTCGATCAACCAGGCGAGCGGATTGGCCAATCGCGTCCAGCCGTCGGGCGAGGGGCGGCAAGGCATTCTGGTTGCACGCGTCCGCTACGATCAGTCAAAGGCCGAGTTCGAGCGAAATCTGAATTTCATGCTCCTCAACGTCGAATACGCGTATTGGAACCTCTACGCCGCCTACGGATCGCTCTTCGCCCGCGACAAGGCGGTCGTCGAGGCCTATGACTTGTGGAAGACCATCGAAAACCGCACCAAGGCCGGGTTGGCCCTACCGCCGGACCAATGGCGGGTCCGGGCGCAGTTCGAAGCCTTCCGGGCTCAGCGCTATCAATCGCTGGGCGACGTGCTCGAAAAAGAGCGTCAATTGCGCGGCTTGCTCGGCATTCCCGACGATGCAACGCGGTTGGTCCCGATCGACAAGCCGAGCCGGGCGCCGTATCAGCCGAATTGGCAGGAAGGCATTGCCGATGCGTTGACCAATCGGCCGGAACTCGTGCTGTCGCGTCAGGATTTGAAACTGCGGCAATTCGACATCCTCGTCAACAAGAACCTGCTCAAGCCCGACCTGCGGCTCTTCGCCAACTACGACGTGAACGGCATTGGCGAGCGCCTTGACGGCTCGGAAACGTTTACCACGGTCGATCAATTTGGTCAGCCGGTCACCAACCCGCACAATGCCCTAGCCAGCTTCACCAACAACAAGTTCAACAACTGGCAATTCGGGCTTCGCTTTGATGTGCCATTGGGCTTCCGCGACGCTCATGCGGCCATGCGCATCTCGCGGCTAAATTTGCTCCGCAGCTACGCGTCATTGCAAAAGAACGAACTCAAGGTCATCTCCCAGTTGCAGAACCAATATTCCCGGATGGTTGAACACTATCGCACGATGAACGCACAGTACGCGCAATTCGAAGCCGCTCGCGAACAATACAAGATACTCAAGAACCGCCAGGATTTGCAGGATTTGCCCTCCACGCTCGAAGCAATGCTCACGGCGCAGCGAACCATGGCTGACGCCAAATCGTCCGAGTACAAAGCCGAGGCCGACTACAACAGCACTTTGGCCGGTTGGCAAGCGGCCAAGGGCACGATCATGCAATATGACAGCGTGAATGTTGCCAACGGCGCGCTGCCGGAATGTGCCCAGATTCGCGCCACCGACCACTTCCGCGAACGGACCAAAGCGCTGGTATTGCGGGAGCGAGCGGAAAACGAAACGGGCGCGGCAGGGATTCTGGCGATTGAGCAAGACCCATTGTCGGAGGTACTGCCGTTGCCGCGCGAATCGCCCAAATCAGTGCCGGAAATGATGCGCGGCGTGCCGCGTCCGAACGTTCCAGCCGTTCCACAGAATCTCGACCCGCGCTTCGCGCCGCAACCGCAGGATTCGTCTGCCGCCGGGCGCTTGCCCCAGCCGCCATGGACCGGCAATGGAGTCGTGCCGGCCGGCGGACCCGTGTACACGCCGAGTGGAGCCCTTTACCCTGGGAATCGATGACGCGAGTCTTTGTCTACGAGTTCACTTGCGCCGCCCCGGCCGAATCAGCCGATTCCGCCGGGGCGGCGTCGCTTCGGGCCGCAGGCGAGGCCATGCTGGACGCCGTGATGGCGGATTTCCAACGCGTGCCGAGCGTGGAGGCATTTACGATTCGAAATGCCGTGAACGAAGAGACGGTGTTTCGCGAAGCTGCGCGCAGTGCGGATTGGTCGTTGGTGATTGCCCCCGAGTTCCATGACATTCTGTTGACTCGATGTCAGTGGGTACTGGAGGAAGGCGGGAAACTCCTCGGGCCTTCACCGGAAGCGGTGCGGTTGTGTTCCGACAAGCTGGCGCTGTTTCGCCACTGGGATCGACACGGAGTTCGTACGCCGGAAACGATACCGGCGGACGCGAGCGCAGGCGTGACGTGGAACGGGCCCATCGTGCGAAAGCCGCGTTTCGGGGCGGGTTCGCTTGACACGCGATTGCTGCGACAATTCAGCGACAAACCAGCGACTTCGACACTCGGCCGATTGATCGAGCAGCCGTTTGTTTCAGGATTGCCGGCCAGCGTGGCGCTCTTGATCGGATCAAGAAATCGGCTGGCGTTGCAGCCGGCATCACAAAGGCTGTCGGCCGATGGTCGCTTTCAGTACCTGGGTGGCCGGGTGCCGTTGCAGCCAGAGTTGGCACGGCGCGCCGAGCAGATCGCGCAACAGGCAATCGACGCCGTTTTTGGCCTGTTTGGCTATGTGGGCGTCGATTTGGTCTTAGGCGACGATGGTCGTGACTGGGCCATTGAGATCAATCCCCGGCTGACCACGTCGTATGTGGGCTTTCGAGCGTTAGCGGATGCGAATCTGGCCGAGGTCATGTTGCGTTTGGCGGAGGGATGTAAGCCGCCCGCGATTACTTGGAAACCCGGAAGCGTCGAGTTTGCACCCGACGCAACCGTCGCCTACGTTTGACGGCCGCGTTCCCATTCCGCCCGAAGGATCGAGTACATTTCCATGTCCCAGAATCGATCGCGATGAAAGAAGCCCGAACGCAAGCATCCTTCGCGGGTCATGCCAAATCTTTTGCATGACTCGCTGGCTCGGCACGTTTTCGGCCATGCTGTGCGCCTGCATTCACCGATGGCAACGATTTGCCCCGGATAATTCCCACGGAATAATTCCCACGGATTAAATACCACGGACGCCGGAAGTTGTTTTTGACCCGTGGTATTCAATCCGTGGGTAATTATCGGTGAACGCAACGACATCACCAAGAATCTGCGAATGGCGCGCAAGATTTGGATGTTAGTAACATGGAGGAAAGGACAACCGATGCATCGCGCGGTGGCAAAATCCGCATCACAAATGAAAACGCAAAGACGCAAAGTCGCAA
>JBGQCZ010000467.1:0-5000 GCA_041495645.1 Gemmataceae bacterium
CAAAAGTTTTCCGCGGCAAGTGTGCCGCCGCAGGGCTATATGAGCCTTTCGGTTCTTGCGCACTTGGTGCGCACACGTCTTTGGGAAACACATCATGATTACGTCAATTCCAAGTTTGATCGCGAACGAATCGGGACCGGCAGCGGCGGATGACCCGCGTCTCGCTGGAGCACGGCCGGTGCGGCGCCAATTGCCCACCACCACCTGCAATGCAACAAATGTAACTATTTTATTGCGAGCATGTCGCGCGCGTGGGAAGACTACTCAAGGCAAGGAGTTGCGTCAAATCCAGTGCTTGCAGGCTGAAGGACAAATGTTGCTTTTTGTTGCACTGATCGACCGGTCGAGCATTGGCAGTCACGGTTCGCACGAGGGGAGGTGGGGCCGGTGGTCAAGGTCGTCGGGCGCGGGTAAGATTCATTCAGTTCGCGTCTGCCGGCGGATCCACGACATGAAACAGCAACCTCACCGCAACCGGGCGTCCGCCGTTCCGCGACTGATGCTCGTTCGCTGGGCTCGGCGGCTCGGTTCGCTGCAAATGGCGGTCGTGGTGTTGGCGACGCTGGCGTTTGTGCTGGTTCTCGGCACGCTGATCGAATCGTGGCACGGCCGCTTGGCCGCCGCCCAACTCGTCTATCAAACCTGGTGGTTCGTTCTCCTCTTGGGATTCCTCGGCATCAACATCTTTTGTGCGGCAATCAAGAAATGGCCGTGGCAACGACACCAGACCGGCTTCCTGATCACGCACGCGGGCCTCCTAACGCTGATCTCCGGCGGACTTGCAGACAGCCTGTACGGCACGACCGGAACGACGTATCTGGTTACATCGGACACAGCCGGCCCGCGACGCGCCGACTCCATCGTTGACCGAACCGCGGAGCGTATTCGCATCCGGCGTCCGGCACGAAAGGAACCGGAGCTTTGGAATGAGCCATTCGCCCCAGGGCCGTTGCCTTGGGATGTCAACGGAGACATCACACGCACGACGGATCGCGTTACATCGTTTCTGGGGTGGGTCCGAAGTCCGTTCGGAAACGGCTGGTCGCGCACCTTGGAAGACGGGGTTCAGTTCGAAGTGCTGACCTATTATCCGCACGCGCGGCACGAGCAGTACGGACCGGCGCCGGATGATCGCACCGGGCCGTCCATACCCGCCGTGCAAATTCAATTGGCTTCGCCCGCGATCGGCATGTTGCCGCCGCGCTGGGTGGCGCTCGACGCGGTGAATTCCCGGGTCTCTCTTGGGCCCGGGCGCATCGAATTCGTGGGCCAAGACATGTCGGCGGCAAAGTTGGCCGAATTCCGCAACCCGACAACCTCGATCGACGGTGACGAGTCGGTCAAAGCGATTCTTCAATTTGTTTCGAATGCCAAGGGCCGGCTTTATTATCGCTCGTTCAGCAGTTCGCGAAGCGGCGGGACGCTGGCGTTCGAGACGGCGGGCGAAGTGGAACCCGGCGAAAGCAACTGGCAGCGAATCTGGAGTGGGATGGACTGGCGCTTTCGCGCGACCACGTTTCTACGGCATGCCAAGGCGGGCTTGCATTGCACCCTGGCCGACCGCCCTACCAATTCAGTTGACGATTCTGGCTCGCCCGCGATCCGTTGCCGGCTGACCAACAAGTCGGTTTCGAGCGAATTCTGGCTAGCGCGAACGGACGGAGAATGGACGCCGGCCACAATCGGCGGCGAGCGCTTTGAAATCGGCTACCATGCCACGCGAATCGATCTCGGCTTCGATGTAACCATGCTGCGAGCCGAACAAACCACCGATCCGGCATCGGGAAAGCCGGCGACGCTGAGCAGCTATGTGTTGCTGAACGATGCATCGCGCGGCGTGGTTGACGAGCCGCACGTCGTCACCTTGAACCAACCGCTGGCGCATCGTGGATACCGGATCTATCAGGGCGGAATCGCTCCGCTGGGCCGCGACGATTCCGGCAAGCCGGTCTACCGCGTGCAACTGCTGGCCAATCGCGACCCCGGCGTGCTGGGGAAATACATCGGTTCGGCGATGGTGGCATTCGGGATCGGCTGCATGTTCTACATGCGGGCCTATTTCTTCAAACGGCGCGAGCCGGCAAAGGCAGTGTCATGAGCCCCGGCGACAATCGAGTTCGTTGGCTGAAGATCGCAACGGCGGCGGCCGGCGTCGCGCTGGCCGTTCAATCGGCCCGGTTATTGTTTCCTGTTGTTACCGATGAGTCCGCCCCGAAACCTGACGTTCAGACTTCGTTCGCGCCCGCCTTCGACTACCAGTCTTGGCGCGGCTTGCCGGTGCAGATGGGACGGACCAAGCCGTTTGAAACCGCCTGCTCGGAATTGGTGCGCGAAATTACGGGCCGCACACGCTTCGAGAAGCAGGACCCGATTGCGATCGTGCTGGCCTGGATGCTCACCGGCGGCAAGGGCGCTGCCGGCCACGTCGATTGGGAATCCTACACGTTCATCCTGTGCGAACACGCGGATTTGCGGCATGAAGTCTTCGCTCACAAGAATGATCCGCCAGCCGGCCGCCACGTTTCGCCGAGTGATCTGCGGCAATCGCCGGGATTCGATCGATTGTTGGAGGCGGTCGCGAAGGCCCGGGCCGAACATCAGGCCAAGGCGCATTTGTTCGTGGGCACGGCCGAGTTGAAGGCCGAGGAAGTAGGCCGGCGTCTGGCCCGCTACGACGCCATTTGTGGGCGTGCCGTCACCCGCTTGCATGCCAACGCCATCATCGGCGACCAGTTTCTGAACCTGCAGGAATTTGGCGTCAACGATGCCGCATCAGCGGAGCAGACCGTGGCACGAATGTCCGAACGACAACCCCGCGATCACGGCCCGCTGCGGCTCGTCGCGCTCGATCGTTCGCCGGGTGCGGGTTGGTTCTCGATCGAGCAGCTACGCTCTCTCGTTAAGGACCCGAAGCGCTGGAATGCTCTGTTGCAGGAACGGTCATCCCGGCAATATCTGGGCCAAGTGGAACTTGACGAGATGCGCCAGCTGCAGGAGCGGGTTCGCAGCGGCGGTGTTGAGGAATTGCTTTCCGACCTGCCTCGGGAAATGGCCAGACGTAGGGATGAGCGAATCGCCGAATTCGAATCGGCTCACAAGACCAAGTCGAACGCGGAAGGCCAGCGGCTGTTCGGTCAAATTGTTCGCACGCCGGCGGATCACGAGCGGATCAAGCGCGCCAGCGACAAAGCCCGCCAGGCGAAGGCCGATGCCGCGGCGCTGCAGCAAGCCATCGTCGCCGAGATGCGGGCGATTCTCGCGGATGCGGACGATCAAACCATCAAGCGCGTGCGGGGCGGACTCGAACACATTCGCTCGAACGGATCGCGCGACGACGACCCGGAATTCCGCCCCGTTCTGCTCGATTATTTGGAGGCTCGCAAACCGGATTTGTACCGTCGTTCGGCCGCCGCGCTCGAATTTCCCGAGGATGATGCGGTTAAAGTTCTCGACTCGTTCAACCGCCTCCGCGACGCCTACGCCTCCGCCGATTCCGGCCGCTTCGAGACCGCGTCCCAAGACTTCATGGCCCGGTTAAGCGCCGCAGCGGCAGGAGCCGGCCAGCCGTACCCCGGCATCGAGACGATCCCGCTCGAATTGACGTTCAACCGGGTTCAGCCATTTCGCTGGGCTTGGGTGGCGATGCTGCTTGCGGCGGCGGCCTTCGCGATTCGGCTCGGACTCGGTTCGCGGATCGCCTACGCGGGTGGATTCATTCTTGCGGCCGTCTCGCTCGCGTTTCAAGCCTTCGGCTTCTATTGCCGGGTCAGCATTTCGGGCTGGGCGCCCGTCAGCAATCTCTACGAGACGATCATCTTCGCCGCGTTCATGGCGGGCGCCTTTTCGCTGGCACTCGAGGCGATTTATCGCAAGACCGTAATCGTATTGACGGGCACGCTGGTGGCGACGCTGGGCTTGATCCTGGCCGACAACCTGCCGCTGGATTCCGGAATCGGCGGGCTGGTGCCGGTGTTGCGCAGCAATTTCTGGCTCACGGTTCACGTGCTGACGATCATTTGCGGCTACGCGGCGGGGATTCTCGCCTGGGGCATCGGCAATGTCACGCTCGGTTTGCTGGCGTTCGGCCGCGGCGACCGCGACACGCTGAAACTGCTGTCGCAATTCACCTACCGGGGGCTACAACTCACGGTGCTGCTGCTGGCGACGGGCACGTTTCTGGGCGGGTGGTGGGCGGCCGACGCCTGGGGCCGGTTCTGGGGCTGGGACCCGAAGGAAGTGGGAGCGCTCGTGGCCCTTGTCTGTTACGTCATTCCGCTGCACGCGCGTTACATCGGCTGGGTGCGGGAGTTCGGCCTGGCGGTATCGGCGGTGCTGTGCTTCGGCTCGATTCTCATTTCCTGGTACGTGATCAACTTCGTGCTTGCGGCCGGTTTGCACAGCTACGGTTTCGGCGGCGGCGGCGGGCCGTGGGTCTTGTGGGCGGTAATGCTCAACGTCGCATACGTCTTGGCGACCGCCCTGGTCTACCACAGGAAAAAACTGGGCCATTCCGCGTCATGATTTCGCCGCCCCGTCGGTGATTGGGCGAATCTTCCAGATTTGCTCGGCGTATTCGCGAATGGCCCGGTCGCTGGAAAACTTGCCGATTCGCGCCACGTTGTGTACGGCTTTGGCGGCCCAGGCGGCCTGATCGTGGTACAAGGCCGACGCGGCCGATTGGGCAGTCAAGTAGGATTCCAAGTCCGCCAGGTGCAAGTATGGTTCATTCTCGGCGAGCAGCTTGTCGCGGACCCATTGATGCTGGCCGGGAGCATTCGGGCAAAAAAGATTTTCCGCGAAGGCGTCGACGATTCGCTTCACGGCGGGGCTGCGGAGGTAGATTTCGCGTGGCCGATACGGCCCGCTGGCGTGCAGTTGGCGGACTTGTTCCACGGTTAGGCCGAAAATGAAGATGTTCTCGTCGCCGACTTCTTCGCGAATCTCGATGTTGGCGCCGTCGAGCGTGCCAATGGTGATGGCGCCGTTCATGGCGAATTTCA
>JBGQCZ010000468.1:0-4989 GCA_041495645.1 Gemmataceae bacterium
ACCGGGGCCGCGGGATTCATCGGCTCGCATTTGTGCGAGGAGCTGCTGCGCCTCGGGCACACTGTCCGCGCTCTCGATTGCTTTGTCCCCTATTACCCGGCCGCGATCAAGGAACGCAATCGAGCAGCCGCTACGACGCATCCGAATTACCGTTTCGAAAAACTCGACCTGCGAACCGATCCGCTCGACCGCGTCATCGACGGCGCCGAACTGATTTTTCACATCGCCGCCATGCCCGGGCTGGTGAAAAGCTGGACGGATTTCGGCGGCTATTGGAGTTGCAATGTACTCGCAACCCAGCGGCTTGTCGAAGCGATCAAACGTGTTGCTCCGAATCTGAAACGCTTGATGTACGCTTCGACATCGTCGGTTTACGGCAAGTTTGCCAGCGGGGATGAGTCATTGCCGACGCGGCCGATTTCGCCTTATGGCGTCACCAAATTGGCTGGCGAACACCTTTGTCTGGCTTACGCCGAGACGGATGGTTTGCCGCTCGTCATTCTGAGGTACTTCTCGGTCTACGGCCCGCGGCAACGACCCGACATGGGTTACTACAAGTTCATTCACGCGCTGCTTACGGGCGTAGCAATCGACGTGACCGGCGATGGGCAACAGGTCCGCGGCAATACCTATGTAAGCGATTGCGTGGACGCCACGGTGGCGGCCGCGAAGGCCCTTCCGGGCGAAATCTTCAACGTCGGCGGCGGGGAGACCGCCAGCGTGTGGGACATTCTAAATCGCCTCGAAGCGATCACAAAAACAAAACCGACGATTCGCCGTCAACCCGCCCGCCCCGGCGACCAGCGGCACACGTTCGCGGACACGACCAAGCTTCAGCGCCATTTGCGCTGGCAACCGAAGGTCGGACTCGATGAAGGATTGACCCGGCAAGTGAAATGGCAACGCGACGAACTTCGTGCCGGGGTGCCAGGATGACCCACCGTTTCGCCACCTATCCGCAACGCGACCTGCAAGTCCGCATCCACACCCGCTCGGACCTTGCCGAAGTGGTTCCGCACGTGGCCGACTTCGCCATGTCCGCGAAACCTGCGTGGTTGAGCCGCCATCCAGTGTGGCAGCAAATCCTGCAATACGGCCAGCAGCACGATCCGTACCTGATCGAAGCGACGGAAAACAATCAAACCGTCGGCTTGTTGCCGCTAATGTTCGTCCGGAGTTTTCTGTTCGGCCGGTTTCTAGTGGGCTTGCCATATCTGAACGTTGGCGGCGTAATGGCAGTTGATGAGGAAGTCACGCGGCGAATGATCAATCGCGCCGTCGATCTCGCCGACCATCTGAGGGTGCGTTACCTCGAACTGCGCCACGAGATGCATATCGATCACCCGTACCTCACCGCCAAGCAAACGCACAAAGTTCACATGCGCCTCAAGCTTCCGGATTTCCCCGGCCCGCTTTGGGAGGGGTTCCCCGCCTCGGTTCGCAACCAGATTCGCAAGGGGGAGAAGAACGGACTGGAAGTGGCCTGGGGCCGGCGCGAATTGTTGCCCGAATTCTACGCCGTGTTTAGCGAAAACATGCGCGATCTCGGGACGCCGGTGTACTCGTTGCGGCTGTTCGCGAAAGTGTTGCGGTCGTTCCCGGAGCGGAGCGAATTGTGCGTAGTGCGCCAGCACGGCGCGCCGATTGCGGGAGCGCTGCTTTTGCATGGCGACGGCGTCACGGAAGTACCCAGCGCCGGCTCGTTGCGCGAATTCAAGACGGCGAACGCCAACATGCTCATGTATTGGCACTTGTTGGAGCGGGCCATTCAACGCGGCCAGTCGATTTTCGACTTCGGCCGTTCGACTCCCGGCAGCGGAACGTATCGCTTCAAGGAGCAATGGGGCGCCCTGCCGTCGCCTTCCGTCTGGCAATATTATGTCCGCCGGGGCCGCATCAACGACATGCGCCAGGATAATCCAAAGTATCAGCGGCTCATCCGCGTCTGGCAGCGCTTGCCGCTTCGGATCACGCAACTGCTCGGCCCGCGGATCGTTCGCGGCATTCCTTGATACCGGTGAATCATGCGTCGTCGCCGTCGTTTTCGCTGGAAATTCGTCCTGGCCTTGCTGGCCGCGGTGGTCGTCCTTGCCGGCGGCGCGTACGCGGTGCAGAAAATGCGAGCGCGCAATGCCGCCTTGGCGTTCAAGGACCAGGCGTTTCAGGCGGCAGAGCGCGGCGAGACCGAGAATGCCGTCAAACTAATGCAATCGTACATCCGCAAGTTTCGCGACGACTCCGGCGCGGTCCGCGATCTGGCTCTGGTTCTGGAAAAGACCGCCAAACTGCCCGGCGATCAGATTCACGTCTTGGCCACTCTCGAACAAGCGCTGGTGCTCAAGCCCGACGATGCCGAAACTCGCAAGCTGGCGGTGCGAAAAGCGCTGGAATTGCACAAGTTTACCATAGGCAAGGGCCATTTGCAATTGCTGGCCAAAGCAGCACCCGAAGACGCGCAGGTGGAGCGGCAACTTGGAGAGTGCGAAGAAGGAATGGGCCAATACGAAGAAGCCCTGGCTCATTACACCCGGGCCATTTCACTCGATCCGAAGCAGGTCGAAGCCTACGTGCGGCAAGCGAACCTGCTGCGCACGCGCCTGGATCAGAAGGAAAAGGCCGACGCGCTGATGGCCGAACTGCGTCAAGCCAATCCGGACGCGGTGCCGGCCCTGTTGGCCCGCGCCCGTTACTTCCGCGAAACCGGCCGCCCGGCCAGCGCGGAGCCCGACATCGAGCGCGCCGTGCAACTCGCCCCGCAGTCCGCCGAGGTGCGCTTTCTTGCCGCTCAGCATCAGATCGCGCTCAACCATCTTCCGGCCGCCGAGGAGCACCTGCAGGCCGGTCTGGAGAAACACCCCGATCATCTGCCGTCGATCCGCTTGCTATCCGAGCTGCGCAAGCGCAATCCGAAGGCCGGCGACGGGCAGGATCTTCGTGCCTTGGTCATGCGCACGCTCAAGATGCTCGAAGACAATCCACGCCGCACGGCCGATGTGCTCGATCTCCTCATCGACGTGGACGAACAGGCCGAAGCCCGTAAGCTTCTGGCAGGGCCGAAAAACGACTGGCTGCCGTCATACATCCGCGATTTCCTGGAAGCCCGCCTGAAGATCGCCGAGGAGGACTACGTTCGCGCCCGCGAGTTGCTCGAACGCTGCCGCGGGCAACTAGCGCCCGTCCAAGCTCTGGCTCGCGTCAATCACTTGCTGCTCGGCATCTGCCATCGTAAGCTCGGCAACCCGGACCAGGCGGCCACGTCGTTTCGCACCGCGCTCGACATTTCACCCGGCTGGGTTCCCGCCCAGTTGGAACTGGCCGCTGCCAACGTCGAACGCGGCCAATTCGACGAAGCACTGAGCATCTATCGCAAGCTGATGCCGCAAGTTCCCGAAGTGCGTTTAACCGTGATTCGGCTCATGCTGCAGCGGACGCTGAAGCAAGCGCCGCCGTTCCGCGATTGGAAGCCGGTCGAGAACCTGTTAACGGAGGCCCCGGAGCCACAGCGCAAGACGGCCGATTGGCGCTTGCTGCGCACGGAGATATTGCTGGCTCAAGGCAAGGAGAAGGAAGCGCGCGAGGAATTGGAAAACGCCGTGCTTGCCGAGCCGAAGCAATTGGCGATCCGCTTGGCGCTGGCGGACCTGGCGTTGCGCAAGAACGAGACGGCCAAGGCCGCCGACGTGCTCGACGCGGCCGAAAAAGAAGTCGGTGATCGGATCGAGATTCGGCTGGCACGGGCCAACGTCGCGGCTCGACTCGAAGGTCCGGCCGCGGCCGCTGCGCTCGCAAAACTCGCAGCAGACTTGGAACGATTCCCGCGTCAGGAACAGGTACGCTTGGCAACGGGCCTGTTTCGCCTCAGCTGGAGCGCGGATGCAAAGTTCGCACGGCGAATGGGCGAAAAGCTGGCCGAGCTTCAGCCATCGCGCGTGGACCTGCGTTTCGGTTTGCTGCGGCTGGCGTTGTCCGACAACGATGAAAAAGCCGCTCGCGATCTGGTGTCGAAACTGCGCGAACTGGAGGGCGACGCCGGGCCGTTTTGGCGTTGCGGCGACGTCGCGGTTCGGCTGCAATTCGCCAGGCCCGGCGACGACAACTGGATCGCCGATGCCCGCACTCGCGCCACCGAGGCCGCCCGCTCCAGACCCGAATGGGGCCTGCCGGTTCTGCTCCTCGGCGAACTCGACGAAAAACAAGGCAACCACGACTCCGCGTTGCAGCATTTTCGCTCGGCCATCGAACTCGGGGAGCGCTCGCCGCTCGTCGTTCGCCGCACCGTGCAATTGTTGCAGGGCCAGCGGCGTTTCGAGGAGGCCCAAGAACTGCTGCGCAAGCTCGCCGGCCAATTGTTGCTCGACGCGGAACTCACCAGGCTGGCGCTGCCCTCGCTCGTCGGCCAAGAGCCGCCCGATCAGATTCTCGAAAAGGCCCGCAAGCTCGCGCCTGAGTCGTCGCGCGATTACCGCGATCATCTGTGGATGGGCCAACTGCAGAGTACGCTTAAATCCAAACCCGCCGATGCCGAGCGCTCCTATCGCCGCGCCGTCGAACTAAGGCCAACCGCCGGCGAAACCTGGGTTGGACTGGTTTTCTTTCTGATGACGACGGGCCAGAAAACAAATGCCGAGGCAGCAACGGCCGAAGCCGAACAAAAATTGACCGCCCCGGAAGCGCAACCGGGCCTTGCTCTGTGTCTTGAAGCGATCGGACTGAAAGAAAAAGCGGAGAAGCATTTGACCGACGCGGCGGCCAAGCGCCCCGACGACGCGGCGATTCAACGCGGTCTGGCCGCCCTGTATCTGAGGGCCGGCGACGTGAAGAAGGCCGAGCCGATTATCAAGAAGTTGTCCGAAGGAACTTCGATTGAGTCGGGCTGGGCGCGCAGGCAACGCGCCATGCTCCTGGTTCAAACCGGAAGCTACGCTCGCATCCGCGAAGCGCTGTTGCTGATCGAGCAAAACCTATCGACGACGGGCGCGACGCCGGAGG
>JBGQCZ010000469.1:0-4987 GCA_041495645.1 Gemmataceae bacterium
GGCAGAGCACGCGCGAGACGTGGCGGCCAAGGTATCGCATCAAGGTCGATTCAATCATCGCCTTGGCGCTTTGTCCCCTTGTCCGAATTAAGGGGCGGCTATGAACAAGTTCCTCTCGATCTTCAAGATTCCCGAGCTGACGCGCAAGATCGTCATCACGATCATTTTGCTGTCGGTCTATCGCATCGGTTATTACATTCCGGTCCCGTTCATCAATCAGCAAAAACTTGCCGAGAAGATGGAGTCGTCTCAATCGGGAGCGCTGGGCCAGGTGCTCAGCTTCGTGTCGATGTTCTCCGGCGGCAATCTCGCGCAATCGAGCATCATTGCCCTGGGAATCATGCCCTATATCTCCTCGTCGATTATCTTCCAATTGCTGGCCAGCTTTTATCCGCCGTTGGAGAAGTTGCAAAAAGAAGGCGAAAGCGGCCGCAAGAAAATCAACGAGTACACCCGTTACGCCACGGTGCCGATATGTTTGTTTCAGGCCGGCATTGTCGTCAAAAACCTGGTTGAGCCAGAAAGTAGTAATGGCTGGGGCCTGGCAATGCCAGGCTTCGACGAAGGATTCAACCTCTATTTCTACAGCATCACGGCCATCATCACGATGACCGCTGGGACCGTCTTCCTGATGTGGCTCGGCGAGCAGATCGACGAGTACGGCATTGGAAACGGTATCTCGTTGATCATCATGGCCGGCATCGTCGGCCGCATTCCCGCGGCCACGGCGGGGTTGTTGCTCGACCGCGGCCGGCCGCCGTTCGCGATGTCCGAATGGCTGCCGATCGCGCCGGGATCCTTCTTCGATTTGCACTTGCCGCGTTTGAAAGAATCGTTGTTTACGCTCGGCGGCGGCGCCAGCGCCACCGACATTGGCTTCGAAAAGCTCCTGGTATTGATCTTCCTGTTTGTCGCGGTGGTGATTGCGGTCATCGCGATGACCAAGGCGCAGCGTCGGATTCCAATGCAGTCGGCCAAACATGTGCGCGGCCGGCGCGTTTACGGCGGCACGCGCAACTATCTTCCGCTCAAGGTCAATCAGTCGGGCGTAATGCCCGTGATCTTCGCGAGCAGCTTGTTGATGGTGCCGGTATTCATCCTGCGGGCGCTGGCTCCCAGTTTCACCTGGGCGCAGACGCTCGTGGCCGCGTTCGACCGCCAGGGTTGGCTCTACCTGGTCTGCTACATCGCGATGATCTACTTCTTCTGTTATTTTTGGACCGCCATCGTCTTCAACCCGAAAGAGATGGCCAACAACCTGAAAGACCACGGCAGCTTCATTCCGGGGTATCGTCCGGGAAAAAGCACTGCCGATTACCTCGAAAAAGTAATGATGCGAATCACCTACGTCGGGGCTGCTTTTTTGGCGGTGATCGCGATCATTCCCAACGTGATTTCCACGGAAATGAGCGTCGATTACTCGGTGGCGAGTTTCTATGGCGGAACTGGCTTGTTGATCGTGATCAGCGTCGCTTTAGATCTGGTGCAGAAAATCAACAGCCACCTGGTGATGCGAAACTACCCTGGTTTGACCGAGGATTGATAGAAGAATGAGGTGAACGGAGACGAATTCGTTGATGCCGGCGAATGGCCGCGTCGGGTGCGAGCGGCCGTTTGCCTAAAATATAAGCGGCGGGCGTCTCATGCGAGCGGTGTTTATCGGTCCTCCGGGCAGCGGAAAAGGCACTCAGGCCGAGCTGGTAAAGGAACGATTGGGGATCGCGGTCATTGGCATGGGTGATATCCTTCGCGAGGCGATTTCTCAAGGTGCGCCGCTCGGCAAACAAGTGAAGTCGTACATGGATGCCGGCCAGTTGGCGCCCGACAATCTGGTCAACGCAGTGGTCGCTGAGAGAATGCGACGTGCCGATCGGCCGGAACGGTTCGTGCTCGACGGGTATCCGCGCAATGCCGCCCAGGCAGTCGCCGTCGATGCGGTTTTGAAGGAAGCGGGGCTTGGACTGACGGCGGTGGTTCACTTCCTCATCGACGAAGAAGTGGTGATTCGCCGGATGCTTGCTCGTAAACGGGCCGACGACGACGAACAGACCATTCGTCATCGGCTGCAGGTTTATCGCCAGACCGCCCGGGAATTAATCGATCATTACCGCAACCAGGGAATCGTTCGCGACGTTCAAGCCGATGCCGACCGGGAGCATTTGTACGTCTCAGTCGCATCTGTCCTGTTATCCGCAAAGCGTTGATTTATGTTCCGCCAGTTTTTCTCCAAACAGCCCGAACTGAAATCGCCGCGCGAAATCGCCCTGATGCGCGAAGCGGGTAAGGTCGTGGCGGAAGCGCTACAGCTGTGCCGGTCCATGGCCAAGCCCGGTGTGAAGACCGTCGAAATCGATCGCGCGGTGGATGAACTTTACACGCGCTATCGGGCCCAGCCGCTGTTCAAGGGTTACCCAGGCCAAAACCAGAAGATGCCGTTCCCGGCCTCCACTTGCATTTCCTTTAACGAGCAAGTGGTGCACGGCATTCCCGGCTCGCGCGTCATTCGCGAAGGCGATTTGCTGAAAATCGACACCGCTTGCAAACTCAACGGCTGGTGCGCCGATGCGGCCATCACCATCATGATTGGCCAGGTCCGCCCCGAATGGCGGCGATTGGTAAAGATCGCCGAAGAGGTCCTGGAAATCGCTCGCGTGGAGCTGGGGCGGCGGGTCTGGTGGACCGAAGTGGCCGAGCGAATGCAGCGGCACGCCGAACAGGCCGGATATCGGATGGTCACCCAATACGTGGGCCATGGCATCGGGCGGACGATGCACGAGAACCCGCAGGTGCCGAACTTTGTCAATAAAGATGTCCGCAAACATAACTTTCGGATTGAGCAAGGGTTGGTTCTGGCCGTCGAGCCAATGGTGAACATGGGCCGCGAGGACACCGACACGCTACGCGACCACTGGACCGTGGTCACTCGCGACGGGCTGCCTAGCGTCCACGTCGAACATACATTCGCCATCACCAAGGACGGCGTGGCGGTCATCACTGCCGATCCAGAGCCGGAACCGCCGGTCCTGGAAACGGTCAATCCGGCAGTCATTCCGCAACAATTGGGAGGCGGAAGTCAGGAAAGCGGCGTTCAAAATCCTGGACCCAACGGCCATCCGCCGTCGGTCGGCGCTTGTTCCGCGCCGGTTAGACCCCTTGCCGCTGAAAAAGCACGGTCATAGACTGAAAAGTTCCTGGAAAAAGCATGTGAAGGCGGTTCGGCGGGCCGGACCGGGAGTGAGACGATGAAGGTGCGATCGAGCGTCAAACGAATCTGCGAGAATTGCAAGCTGGTGCGCCGCAAGGGCACCGTGTACGTGATTTGCAGCAACCCCCGCCATAAACAGCGGCAAGGGTAGGAGGCTTAGTCGATGCCCCGTCTGATGGGTGTGGATCTTCCGGCAAACAAACCGACCCACATATCCTTGCGCTACCTGTACGGAATCGGACCGACTACGTCGCGCGAATTGTGCGCCAAGGCCGGCGTGAACCCGCACCGCAAGGCGCGCGAGCTTTCCGACGAGGAATTGGCGCGCATCGCTGGTTTTCTCGACAAGGACTACACGGTAGAAGGCGCGCTGAAGCGCCAGGTCCAACAGAGCATCGAGCGCCTCAAGCACATCAAGTGCTATCGGGGCGAGCGGCATCGCAAGGGACTGCCCGTCCGCGGCCAGCGATCGAAGACCAACGCCCGAACGCGCAAGGGCCCGCGGAAAACAGTAGCCGGCAAGAAGGGCGTCAAGGAAATGCGTTAGAATCTAGCCCCCGGCTTGCCGGGGGAAAACGAATTGGAACAAGCATGGCCAAGAGCAAAAAACGCAAAGCACGACGAAATGTGAGCCGCGGCATCGCTCACATCCAATCGACGTTCAACAACACGATTGTCACCATCACCGATACCAACGGCGATGCGCTTTGTTATGCGTCGGCTGGCACGGTGGGCTTCAAGGGAAGCAGAAAGAGCACCCCGTTCGCCGCGCAGCGCGCGGCCGAGGATGCCGCCAACAAGGCAACCAAGTTCGGCTTGAAGGAGATCGAAGTTCGCTTGAAGGGCCCCGGTTCGGGACGCGAATCAGCCGTCACCGCGCTCCAGCAAGCTGGCATGATTATCAAGGCCATCGAAGACGTTACGCCCTTGCCGCACAACGGTTGCCGGCCTCCGAAGAAACGCCGGGTATAGACTGAAGAGAAGTCAGAGGTCAGACCTGCTTCTGACCTCTGACTCCTGACTCCTGACTCCTGACTCCTGACTCCTGACCTCTGACTTCTGACCTCTGACTTCTGACCTCTGACTTCTGAAGGACTATGGGACGCAATCTCGACCCCGTCTGTAAACAGTGCCGCCGCGAAGGCATGAAGTTGTATTTGAAGGGGCAGCGCTGTTTCTCGCCCAAATGCCCCATCGACCGGGACCATCCGGCCCCCGGCATGCACGGCACCAAGCGCTCCAAAATGAGTGAGTACGCCATTCGCTTGCGCGAGAAACAACGGCTCAAGCGCTTTTACGGCCTGTTCGAGCGGCAGTTCATGCGCTATTTCGAGCTGGCCACTCGCGCGCCGGAGAACACCGGCGAGCAATTGCTGAGCCTGCTGGAACGCCGGCTCGACAATATCATTCATCGCCTGGGATTCGCTCCGTCGCGCGCCGGTGCCCGCCAGATGGCCACGCACGGCCACGTGCAAGTAAATGGCAAGGCGTGCAACGTGCCGAGCCTGATCCTGAAGGTCGGCGACACGATCAAAGTAAAGACCCGCAATCGCAGCCTGACCCTGGTGCGGGTCAACATGCAAGACATGCAGCCGCAGGTCCCCGATTATCTGGAAATGATCGGCGCCGAACCGCCCGAGGCGCGGCTCGTCCGCTTGCCCTCGCGCGCCGACGTGGACCCGCGCATCCAAGACATCCGTGAGCAGCTGATCATCGAAATTGCGACCCGCTGAGCCAGAGGTCAGAGATCAGAAGTCAGAGGTCAAAAAGTCAGAGAACGCC
>JBGQCZ010000470.1:0-4981 GCA_041495645.1 Gemmataceae bacterium
ACGCCGAAAAATGCGCCGTCTGCCGCCTGCCCATCTCATCGCTGCTCGTCGCCACGCACATCGTCCCGTGGTCGATCGACCCCAACGTCCGCATGAACCCCTGCAACGGCATCTGCCTCAGCTCCCTCCACGACCGAGCCTTCGACCGCGGCCTGCTGAACATCGACGCGGACCACCAAATCAGAATGCGCGATCGGCGCGGACTTCAGTGAGTCCCCGCAAAACGCAAATCGACTCCAGCAAACAGCGTACAATGAGCGACAATCGCGGCACGAACAAACCGAAAATGGGTTGGATGAACTGACCACTCGCGGAGCACTCCCCGCATGGCTCAAGAAAAATCGCCGCCGGGGTCGGGAAGCGACCTCGATTTCGCCGACATGCTCTGGCAAGCCGCCGACAAGCTGCGCGGCACGGTGGATGCGGCGGAGTACAAGCACGTCGTGCTCGGGCTGCTCTTCCTCAAATACATATCTGACTCTTTCGAGGCGCGCCGCGATGCGTTGCGGGCTGAGTTGGAGAAAGACGGCATCAAGGGGAAGAAACTGGAACCGCTGTTGGAAAGCCGCGACGAATACACGGCTGAAAATGTCTTCTGGGTCCCGCCCGAATCCCGCTGGCCCAATCTTCAGGCCCAGGCCAAGCAAGCCAACATTTCGACGCTGATTGACGACGCGATTCTCGCCGTCGAGCGCGACAACCCGACGCTCAAGAACAAGCTCCCCCGCGACTATGCCCGCCGCGGCATCCCGCCGGAACGCATGGGCGGACTCATCGATCTGGTTTCCGGCATCGGCTTCAAAGGCGACCGGGCCAAGGCCCGCGACATGCTCGGGCGCGTGTACGAGTATTTTCTCGGCAAGTTCGCCGCGGCCGAAGGCAAGCTCGGCGGCGAATTCTATACCCCGCGTTGCGTGGTGCGCGTGTTGGTCGAGATGCTGGAACCGTATCAGGGCCGCGTCTACGACCCGTGCTGCGGTTCGGGCGGAATGTTCGTGCAATCGGAGCGGTTCGTCGCGGCCCACGACGGCAAGCGGACGGACATCTCCATCTTCGGCCAGGAGTCCAACCCCACGACTTGGCGGCTGGCGCACATGAATCTGGCCATTCGCGGCATCGAGGCCAACCTCGGCCAGCAGCCTGCCGACACATTCCTGCGCGACCTGCACCCGGACCTGAAGGCCGACTACATCCTCGCCAATCCGCCTTTCAACGTCAGCGATTGGTCGGGGAACCTGCTGCGCGAGGACAAGCGCTGGGTTTACGGCGCGCCGCCGGTGGGCAACGCCAACTATGCCTGGATTCAGCACTTCATCCACCACATGGCGGAGTGTAGGACGGCTCAAGATGGTGGGACGGCTCTCCTGAGCCGTCTCAAAGACAAAGACGGCTCAGGAGAGCCGTCCCACAAAGGCGGCGGAGTGGCCGGCTTTGTCATGGCCAACGGCTCGCTGTCGAGCAACAGCGGCGGCGAGGGCGAGATTCGCCGAAAGATCGTCGAGGCCGATCTCGTGGATTGCATCGTCGCCATGCCGCCGCAACTCTTTTACACCACCGGCATCCCCGTCTGCCTTTGGTTCCTGACTCGCGATAAGTCGGGCAAAGGCATCTCTCACAAGCCTGAAGCGCAAGCGAAGGAACAAAAGCCCTTCGCTCGCGCTTCAGGCTTGTATCGTGGTTTGCCCGGTCGGAACCGCACTGGCGAGACCCTGTTCATCGACGCCCGCAAGCTCGGCACGATGCAAACGCGCACCCTGCGCGTGCTGACCGACGGCGAATGGACGCCGGCGACCTGCCGCCGCAATCGGACATCGGCCGCATCGTCTATGCCTTCCGCCAATGGCGCGGCGAACCCGCGCCGAAATGGTGGGATAAAAAGAAGCACGGCGAATGGGCCTTCAAGCCCATCCCCGGCTTTTGTATGGCCGCGACGGTCGAGGAGATTGCCAAGCACGGCTTCGTGCTGACGCCGGGCCGCTACGTTGGCGCGGAGGAACTGGAAGACGACGGCGAGCCGTTTGCGGAAATGTATCCAAAGTTGGTTGGGGAGTTGGAGGAGCACTTCAATGAGTCTGAGCAGTTGACGACTCTGATTCGTTCGCTGCTTTCGGAGGTCGTTGATGCCTCCTAGTAATTGGCAGCCGATTCAGCTCGGGGAGTTGGGGCGACTTCGCAACGGCGTCAATTTCAGCCGAGAACAAGAAGGGCTCGGCCTGCCAGTATTGAAGGTAAAGGATTTTGGTGACTTGGTACTTTGTCCGTTAAATGGGCTCGACGAATTGGACCCGACCGCATTCTCAGTTCCAGACGACCAGCTGTTAGCGGACAACGACGTCGTTATCATTCGTTCCAATGGCAATCCTGAATTGGTCGGTCGATCAGTGCTAGTGCACGGGGTTAGCCGTCCGACGACATTTTCGGGATTCTGCATTCGTTTTCGAACTGACGCTGCAAGAGCCGATGCGAGATTCTTGGCGTACTATCTTCGTTCGCCAATTTGCCGTGCCCGAATGACTCGGTTTGGCTCGGGTACGGGAATTCAAAACCTGAATCAGTCGATACTGACTGAATTGCCGCTTGATTTGCCTCCGCTCACTGAGCAGCGTGCCATTGCGAGCGCCCTTGGCTCACTCGACACCAAGATCGAGCAGAACCGCCGCACGAGCCGGGCGCTGGAGCGGTTGGCGCGGGCGATCTTCAAGGCGTGGTTCGTGGACTTCGAGCCGGTGAAGGCCAAGGCCGCAGGCGCACGCTCCTTCCCCGGCATGCCGCCCAACGCCTTCGCCGTACTGCCGACCAGTTTCGTCGATTCGGAACTCGGCCCGATCCCGAAGGGATGGAAAACCGGAATGGTAAGCGATGCCGCCGAATTGTCCAAGGTTCAAGTGAAGCCTCAAGAGGCCGCCGAAGAAGTGTTCGATCATTTCAGCATTCCCGCGTTCGACGATGGACAAACTGCAGCCATCGAAGCCGGCAGCGCGATCAAGAGCAATAAGTTCCTGGTGATCGAGAATTGCGTTCTCGTATCAAAACTCAATCCGCGCATTCCTCGTACTTGGCTTCCGCCCGCAGCCAACAAGCGACGCCAAATTGCTTCGACCGAGTTTCTAGTCACGGTTCCGCATGGCGGCTGGAGTCGCGATTATTTGTACTGTCAGTTCCAACAGGATGAGTTTCGAGATTCATTAACTCAGGGCGCCTCGGGAACGTCCAACAGTCACCAGCGAGCAAGGCCGCAGGATTTTCTTGCAAAGAACATCGTGATCCCACCCGCGTTGCTCCGTGCCGAATTTCAATCAATTGTCGGGCCGATGATGAACTTGCGCGCGACTCAACACGCCGAATCCCGCAAGCTCGCCGAGATGCGCGACTACCTGCTGCCCAAGCTGCTGTCGGGGGAGGTGCGGGTAACTGAGATAGAGCAAAGGCTCAAGAAACGCTTATAATCCACATCATCAGTCATAACCAACGGTGATGGGAATGCCGCTGACCGAGAACGACATCGAGGCTGAGCTTAGCTATGCCTATTTGCACGCAATTGCAGCGCGGGCGGGGTTTGGCTGTGAGGTGGCGGGCCGGCATAGCGATAATGCGGGTGTGGACGCCTATGTTCGCGTCAAGGAGCGGTTGGCCGCAGACTCGAAGCACACGAACTTTCCGTTCGAGGTACAGTTAAAAGCAACGAGTCAACCCCCAGCTCTGGAGGCGGGAAAGTACTCCTACTGGATGAAGGATGTAGAACGGTACGACGAGCTACGGGAGCGCAGCGGGCCAATGCCGAAACTGCTGGTTGTCCTGTTTCTACCGGCGGACGCCGCCCAATGGCTGGAACATTCCGAAGAGGCCCTTGTATCGCGGCGCTGTGCTTATTGGGTAAGTTTGTGGGATGCGCCCGTGTCGACGAACAAAACCGGGCAAACGGTCTATCTACCGAAGACAAACCTCCTGTCCGTCGACGGGCTGCGGAACATTGCCCGTGGGCTATCGCGCGAGGTGGAGATCACCTATGGCGGCTGATTTGTCGGAATCGGTATTGCGCCAACTGAGCCCCGCACAGGTGCGCTGGTACGCGGTGCAGTCCGGCTGGAAGCCCGTCGACGGAATCAAGCGCCCCGTCATTGTGCTGAATCACCCCACCGACGAGTTAACGCAGCTTCAGATTCCCACCGCGGGCAGCGACCGGGAAAGAACTTATTTGATGGGCGAAGCGGTGCGCCAACTCGCCGAAGCGGAGAAACGCCCAGCCTCGGAAATCCTTAACGACCTGACAGCCCTGCACACGGACACGCTTCGGTTGCAGGTCGAATCGCGGTATGCAGAGGCAGGGACGTTGCCCCTGGATGAAGGACTTCGACTTTTTCACGCGGGCCGCGATTTGTTGCTTGCGGCCGCCTGCAGTGCTCACCAGCCCCAGGCATATTTCCTGCGGCAATCGTACGCGCCGGCGCAGGATTTTCTGCGCGGTTGCCAAGTCGGACAGACGGAACGCGGCAGTTTTGTCGCGACCATTCTCTCTCCGGTGATTCCCGAAGTGTCGAAATCGTTGTTCACCAACGGCGATACGGCGGTCGAGTGGGAGCAAGAGCCATACGAACGGCGCGTCACGTTGTTGTTGATGCGTGCGTTGCAAACAGTGCGCGGCGCATTGGACCTCGGCAAGACCGAGCAAGTGCTGCAAGGCGTTTCAGCCGGGGTCAGCGCCAATCTCTGCGATGCGCTGGCGGCGATGAGTCCCGCGGACGCGAGCGCGTCCGTCCACATTGGGATGTCTTGGTCGCGCAATCGTCCGCGTATTCCGTCCACGATCCCTCGACGCGTAACATTCGCCCATTTCGAGTTCTCAATCGTACGGGAAGCCGGTCGGCGACTTCGTGAGAGCGTCGAGCCGCGCCCCGAACGAGTCGAAGGCCCGATCCTCAGCCTTCAAGCAGAACCGACGCAGCTTTATGAAGAATTCCAGGGCCGGGTCACGATCCGTGCT
>JBGQCZ010000471.1:0-4975 GCA_041495645.1 Gemmataceae bacterium
AGAAGTCGCCCGAGTCGAATTGAACCGCCGGCAAATGGATTTTCGCGTTGTGAAGTGAATCACTCGTGCGTACCGAGGAAGCTGACTCCGAAGCACTCGAGGTCAAAGTCCTCGCCTTTTTCGCCTTCGCCCGGATTGCCGCGATCGATGCTAACGCGCAAGAACCCCCAAAAGCACGCCCGTTCGTTGTAATGGTCGTAGCCGTCGGCGTCAGCATCGGCTTCGAGGAGCCAGCGCCAGGAGCGTTTTTCGTTGCCGGGCTCCGCTTCTTCCTGCCAGCCTTTCATCACGCGCGCCAGCGCCTGCACCGATTGACGCCAGGCTTTGACATCCGAGACTTGAAGCCGCAGTTCATCGCCTTTCTTTTCGACATTTCCGCCCACGACCTTCGTCACGGCTTCGAAAAGGCGAGTCTCCAACAATGACGCCCGCCACGGCGACCAAAGATAAAAAATCACTCGCGGCGTCTCGAAACCCAATCCGTATAAATCGATGCGCATCAAGCTGTCTCCTGATTCGTACAGCGAATATGGTAGCCAATGCGCGCGTCGAACGGAAGGTCCGCAGGCCCGCAGACGTTGCCCGGCGTTGATTTCGCTCGTTGCGGACATACGATCATCCACCGTGGCGCGCTTCTTCAAATACCATTCCGTGTCCGACCTGACCGCCGAAAATGCACGGCTCGGTCTCGACCTTCGCTTCAGCGATGATCTTTCGCAGTTGTTCAAGCCGGTGCAAATCGGTTCAATTCGTGTGGGCAATTCCTTATGCATCCAGCCGATGGAGGGTTGCGATGGCACGCGCGACGGCAAACCCGACGAACTGACCTATCGCCGCTATCGCCGCTTCGGCGCCGGCGGGGCCAAGCTCATCTGGGGCGAGGCCGCAGCGGTGGTCGAGGAGGGCCGGGCCACTCCGCGGCAACTCCGGGTTTGCGAGGCGAATCTCTCCGAGTTCGCTCAAATCGTTCGAGAGTGTCGCACCGCCCACCGCGAAACGTGCGGCGACGATTCCGACCTACTCATCGGCTTGCAACTGACTCATTCGGGCCGCTATTCCTATCCGCAACCCCTGATTGCCTGTTGTGACCCCTTGCTCGATCCGCGCTCGACCAACGCACGATTTCTCGACGATGACTACCTTTCTCGACTCGCTGATCATTACGTGGCTGCGGCAAAATTGGCGCTCAAGGCGGGCTTCGATTTCGTGGATGTGAAACAGTGCCATCGCTATTTGCTGAACGAAGTACTTTCGGCCAAGACTCGCCCGGGGAAATATGGTGGTGACCTGCTGAACCGCACGCGCCTGGCTCGCGACATCATCAACGCGATTCGTGCCGACGTTCCCGACCTCATCATCGGCGTGCGCTTAAATGTCTTCGACGGCATTCCCTATCGCAAAGGCGCCGACAACATCGGCGAACCGTGTCCGTGGCAGCCACCGGTTAAGGCCGCGTTTGGTACGTCGGAAATCGATCCGTCGCAGCCCGACTTGAGCGAGCCGTTGGCTTGGATCGACGAGATGCGGCGGTTGGGTGTGGCGTTGCTGAACGTGAGCGCGGGCAACCCCTACGCCTCCCCGCACATTATCCGACCGTTTGAGTATCCACCGCCAGATGGATACGAATCGCCCGAGCATCCGCTCATCGGCGTGGACCGCCACTTTCGTTTGACGGCCGAGATTCAGCGGCAATTTCCGGATTTGCCCGTGGTCGGCAGCGGTTACAGCTATTTGCAGGAGTTCATGCCTCAGGCCGGGGCGGCGAACATTCGCGACGGCCGTGTGACATTTGTCGGCGTCGGCCGGGCATCGCTCGCGCAGCCGGATTTCGCGCGGCAATTGCGCGAGCACGGCAAACTGGAGCGGCTGCGCGTCTGCCGCACTTTCAGTTATTGCACGGCACTCATGCGTTCCAAGCACAACGAATTGGGGCAATTCGCCACGGGTTGCCCGCCGTTTGATAAACAAGTCTATGGAACAATCTGGCAAGAAGCCTTGAAACCCAAAGGGGACTCGAATGCGCACTAATCCCGTGAAGCGCGCCCTGCGCGAAGGCAAACCGTCGGTCGGCACCTGGCTTTCGCTCGGCAACGTGACGGCGGCCCGGTTCCTGGCCCGCGCCGGGTTCGATTGGCTTAACGTTGACATGGAACACAGCATGGTGGGCATGGAGACCACGGCGGCGATTTTCGGCGCGGTCGCCGACGCCGGCTGCACTATCCTGGCGCGAGTTCCGTCCAATCGCCACGATCACATCAAGCGCGTGCTGGACAACGGCGCGCACGGAGTGGTCGTGCCGATGGTGAATTCGCGGGCCGAAGCCGAAGCGGCCGTGTCGGCGGTGTTGTATCCGCCTTGGGGCACGCGTTCGGTCGGCGGCGGCGCTCATGCGTTGAATTTCGACGCCAGCCCGAGCGAATACTACGCAAAGGCCAACGACCAACTCGCGATCATTCTTCAATGCGAACACATTGAGTCGGTGCGAAACGCCGATGCGATTTTTTCGGTCCCCGGAATCGACGCGATCTTCGTAGGACCCAACGATCTCGCCGCGAGCATGCGCTCAAAGGACGGCAAGCCGCCGGCCCTCGAAGCCATAAAGGAAGCGATGCAGCACATTCTGTCGACGTGCAAGAAGCACAAAGTCGCGGCCGGCGTTCACGCCTTCTCGGCCAAAGAAGCCCGCATGTACATCGACGAAGGCTGGCAATTCATCGCCATCAACAGCGAACTGAAATTCATGCTCGACACGGCGAACGCGGTGCTGAAGGACCTGGGAATGGGCGAGCGCGGCGAAGGGGCAAAGTACTAATCAATTCGCGGCATATCCATTCGGATGGGTGCTGTGCCATTTCCACGCGGTCTCGACGATCGAGCGCAGTTCGGGATAGCGCGGTTTCCAGCCGAGTTCGCTCTGGATCTTCTTCGAATCGGCGACGAGCGCCGGCGGATCGCCGGCTCGCCGCGGCCCTTCGCGCACCGGCACCTTGTGCCCCGAAACCTCCTCGACGGCCCGGATTACTTCGCGCACACTGGCGCCGTGGCCGGTGCCCAGGTTGTAGGCAAGTCCTTGGCCCGGCTGCAAGTGCTCCAACACCAAACGGTGCGCCTCGGCCAGGTCTTCGACATGGATGTAGTCGCGAACGCAGGTTCCGTCCGGCGTCGAATAGTCGGTACCGAAAAGATCGAGGTGCGGAATCTTGCCCATCGCCGCGAATATCACTCGCGGGATGAGATGGGTTTCGGGGTCGTGGTCCTCGCCCAACGTGCCGTCGGCACTCGCACCGGCGGCGTTGAAGTAACGCAAAGCCGCATAGGCCCAACCGTAGGCCGCCGCATAATCGGCGAGGGCTCGCTCGATCGCCAGCTTCGTGTTGCCGTACGGGTTGATTGGGTGTTGGGGAGTGTCTTCACTGATCGGCACTTTTTCAGGCGTTCCGTAGGTGACGCAACTGCTGGAAAAGACAATGCGACTCACGCCGACGCGGCGCATGCAATCCATCAGGTTCAACGTGTTGATCAAATTGTTGCGGTAGTATTTCGCCGGGTCCGCGACCGATTCGCCAACGGCCGCGAAGGCCGCGAAGTGGACCACGGCTTCAATCCGGTTTACGATCAGCGCATGGTCGAGACGATCGACATCTTTCAGATCTCCGACAATCAGTTGATCGACAGGAACTGCTCCCCGATGGCCCAACGAAAGATTGTCGAAGGCCCAAACTTGATGACCGCGATCGGATAGGAGCCGAAGGGTATGGCTCCCGATGTAACCCGCTCCGCCCGTAACCAGAATGCGCATGATCGAACCAGGCAAGCCGTTATCGACCCACCACTCCTAGCGTTGAATTGGCAGCAAAGTAACTTCACCGACGACAGTTTGAATTTCCTTGGCGAGTTCTTCGTTTTGCGTGCGAAAGATAGGTGTTTCCGGAAATCCATGATCCTTACACAGAAATACCGAGAACTTGTCGGGGCGAATCACAAACCACCAGAACAAGACTCCCGGCACGATCGCGTAACACAGCAGGACGATTGCAAACGCCCAGTCGATCGGAGAAAAATCATTCGATTGCACGATAATGAGCGCGTCGTGTTGCCGCCATTTCACGTTGATCGGCGGGCGGGCGAAAAACGCGTAGCGCCAAACGCGCGTGAGTTTCACTTTGTTTTTCGAATCGCGCGAAAGAAACAGCTTTTCAAACGTACCCACCAGAAATGCCTGGAGCCCGATCATCACGGCGACCCAGAAAAATCCCACGCACGTTGCACCGCCAAGCAGGGTCAATACGAACAATACGAAGTTGACTGCCTGCATGCACATGAAGGCAGTCAGGCGCTTTTGCAGCGGCCAGCCGTTTTCCCATTCGCGGCGAAGGGGTTCGTACTCGCGTTTGGCCTTGGCGCCGGACTCGAAATGATAACCGCAGTGGACGCAGGCCTTGGCGCGTGCATCGCTGCGCTGGTCGCATTCCGGACACATCCGCGTCGGCCTGTCGCCATGCACCGTATACGGGTTGAGGTCGTCTTCCTCGGTGCCTTGTACCAGCAATTCGCGTTCTGGGATTGCGGGAGTTTCCGGTTTGTTTTCCGCGGGCGGCTTCGCTCGTACCGTTTCGGAGGGAGGCGCCGGCTTCTCGCCGGGCGGTTCCGTGATGAAACCGCACGACTCGACGTCGTCGGCTTCCGCTGGGGGGGCTACTCGAGGCGCGGCGGCCACGGGCGCGGCGACTGCTTTTTTCGGGGTCGGCGGGGCGGACGCTAATTGCTCGCGCAAGTCCGGCGGCAACTCGGTGTAAACGCCGCACTCGGCACACCGCAGCTTCGCCTTCGCGAACCCTTCCGGGATTTCCAAACGCTGGCCGCAACCGCGGCAATAGACCGGAACGAGCATGGAGTCAGTTCGTAATGCCCTTGGTGATGCCCATGAAAACGTCTTCCAGGTCGATTTCCTCTTCCTTGAGCATTTTCAGGCGCA
>JBGQCZ010000472.1:0-4974 GCA_041495645.1 Gemmataceae bacterium
ATGCTTCCCGATGAAGGGGATCCGCTCTTTCGAGTCCAGGATCTTCAGCAGGCGGCTTTCAAGCGACTTGAACGCTTCGCTCTTGGTCAGTTCGCCCGTGCTCTCGGCGTTCCGCTCCTTCACCCACGCCAGCGGCTTTTCGCCCGTCACTTCTTCCAGCCAGAAGCGCGGATCCTTCGCTTCCTGAGCGATTGCGGACAATGCCATGATGACTCCCACTTCGGCGATCAACGACCAACGCGGCATGATAGACCTCCCACCTGGCGGCCAAACCTCTGAATTCGCTACCTGAGTATTTTGGGGAATCGGTCAAGGCGATGCAAGGATTTGGACCGCCGACTTGGACCCAGACAAAATGTCACTCGTAGCGTTTCAGCAGCAGCCATTCGATCAACCACACAAGCAACCCGAGGCTGCGGTCGTTTTGGTCGCGGGCGGGGTCGAATTCGGAGATTGATACGCCGGCGACACGCTCGCTCCAGACGGCGTCGATCAGACGTAGCAGCCTCGGCGGAGTCAGGCCGAACGGCTGTGGCCCGCCGACGGCCGGGAAGTAGGCTGGGTCCAGCACGTCGCAATCGATGTCGATCCATACCCGTTTCGCGCTGGCGGTTTCTGCGGCGAGGTTGGTTTCCGCAGACGGCATTCGCGTCAATTCGTCGGCGGAAATCGCGGAGCGGAAATGCTTCGCGATTGTCTTTTCGGGCAGGAACAAATCGCGGTGGCCGAGGTGCACGATGGGCGGCAACAGGCCGTCCGCGTGCAGCAGGAAGTTTCCGTGCGAGGGTTCTTTGGTGCAATCCGTCAGGTTGTAGACATCCAAATGCGCGTCGAACTGAATCACGAGCGAGTCTTTTTCAACCGCCAATTCCTCCAGCACCGGCAACACACTCATGTGGTTGCCGCCAAGCCAGAGCAAGAATTCGCGTCGCGCCAGTGATTGTCGCGCGGATTTGCGGGCTTCACGATGCCAGGTTTGATAGTCGTCGTTGGTTTCAAACGTAAATTCCTTGATGCGCACGTGCTCCTGATAAGAACGGGCGCGGGTGGGTTGGCGCTCGCGGCGATTGTCGTCGAGCATTTCGCGCAGCGCGTCAGCCAGAAGCTGAGCGCCGGCGCCGGTCCCGGCGTGGCCGAACAAATCGAACGGTACGACGGCGGCGAGTGTGGACATGGGAGTAGTTGAATGTTACAGGTTCCAGGTTCCAAGTTGTTGTATAGTGAACTGGAATCGCGATTGACGGAAGGAACGGGCTTCGGAATGCGAGAGATCGGCGAGGCCTTTGTCGCGTCAAACGCCGTGATAACCGGCGACGTGCGGCTCGCGCCCGGTGCGAACGTGTGGTTCGGATGCGTCATTCGCGGCGATTTGGCTCGAGTTTCGTTTGGAACAAACGCCAACCTGCAAGATGGTTGCATCGTTCACACCGACTGCGACGAACCGCAGGCCATCGAAGACGGCGTGGTGGTGGGGCATGCCGCGATTTTGCACGGTCGGCGAATCGGCGCTCACGCGCTCGTCGGAATGGGGGCGAGATTGCTCTCCGGCTGCGAGATCGGCGAGGGCTGTATTATCGCCGCCGGCGCCATCGTCACCGAACGAAAGATCATTCCGCCGCGCTCGTTGGTTGTCGGCATTCCCGGCAAAGTGGTCAGACAAGTCACGGAGGAAGAAATCCAACGCACGCGCTCCATTGCCGCCCACTACCTTGATATGGCCAAACGCTACGCCCGGGGCGAAATTCCAAGAATCGCATGAACGACATCAATTCCGACCGAGCCGACGACGTGGGCGCCAGGCAGGAGCGCCTGCTCGCGCTCCTGCGCGAGTTGGAACGCGACGGCCTGCTGATCCTTGATCCGGTCAATTTCGCCTGGTTCACCGGCGGGGCGACCGCGAAGGGCGTGCTCGATCCGGCCGATCATCCGGCAATCTATCTACAAAACTCCCAGCGCTGGCTGCTGTGCTCGAATGTCGACACGCAACGGCTATTCGACGAAGACCTCGACAGCCTGGGTTTTCAGCTCAAGGAATGGCCGTGGCACTGGGGCCGTTCGCAACTGCTGGCGGATTTGTGCCACGGTAAGAAAGTGGCCAGCGACCTGCCATATGCCGAATGCGCCGCGGCGGGCGAACAAGTGCGCGGGCTGCGGCGAGCGCTGAACGCATCCGAGCAAGCACGCTTGCTGGAGATCGGAAGAGCGGCGGGCCATGCCCTGGAAGCAACCTGCCGGAACCTGGAGCGCGGCGAAAGCGAAGAGGAGATCGTCGGGCAATTGGCGCACCGGTTGGTACACCACGGGCTGGAGCCGTTGACCATTCAGGCCGCGGCGGACGGACGGATGCGCGGGTATCGCCGTCCCGGAGCGACGACGGCGAAGATCGAGCGCACCTGCGTGATTCAAACCACGGCCAGAAAATGGGGCCTGCACGTTACCGCAAGCCGTGCGGTGAGTTTTGGGCCGCCGGACGATGAGTTCCGCAAGGCGATGGACGCCGCTTGCCGCCTCACCGCCGTGCAAATCGCGGGGAGCACGGTCGGTGCCGACCCGGCTTTCACAATGCGTGTCGCTCAACAAATCATCGAATCTGCGGGATTCGAGCACGAATGGCGGTTGGCGCCGGTGGGCTGGGTTACCGGCTATGCTCCGATCGAGTTGTCGCTTGCGCCACAAGGCAGCCATCATCCGCCGGTTCGCATTCAGACGGCCGGTCAGGCGCCCCCCGAAGGGCCGGCTGTTTCGCTCGAAGCCGGCTGGGCGCTGACTTGGCAAGGCAGCGTGGGCGCTGCGGCTTGTGCCGATACGATGCTTGTCGCCGAATCCGGACCGCAAGTGGTAACGCCCGCCGAGTTGTGGCCCTTGAAACGGATTCGCGTCTCGGGCATGCTCGTCGAGCGGCCGAATATCCTGGTGCGTTGAACCGACCTCATCGCCCGCTCCCCTTGAATCGCGGCCCCGTAGCGTGCAAACTATCATTATCCCTCCGCCGGTCGATTCAACGGACCACTCATGATGTCTCGCTTCTTGACTCATTGTCGATCGCTTCTCGTCCTGGGCTGGTTGGCAGCCTGCGCGGTCGTCCACTGCGCCGAACCCCCGTTCACCGATGCCGATCTCGCGTTTTTCGAAAAGAGCGTAAAGCCGGTTCTGTTGGCAAATTGCCTGAAGTGCCACGGCGACGAAAACCCCAAGGGCAAGCTGCGGCTCACTACGCGCGAGTCGGTATTGAAGGGCGGCGTCAACGGCCTCGTGGTGTCGCTTGACAAGCCGGAGGAAAGTCGCCTGCTGAAAGCGTTGGATCACAAGACCGAGCCAATGATGCCGCCGCCGGGCCGATTGCCGCAGAATGAAATTGATGTGCTGGCTCAGTGGGTCAAGCGCGGCCTGCCGATGAAATCGCTCGGGGCCGAGGCCGCGGCATTGCATCAGGCGCGCGGCGGGCAGGTCACGGCCGAAGCCAAGAATTATTGGGCCTACAAACCCGTGCAGCGCCGAGAGCCGCCGAAAGTCCGCGATTCCGCTTGGGTGCGCAATCCTATCGACGCGTTCATTTTGGCGAAGCTCGAAGAAAAGGGCCTCGCGCCCGCCTCTCCCGCGAACAAGACCGCGCTGGTACGGCGCGTTTACTACGATCTGATCGGTCTTCCACCGACTCCCGAGCAAATTGATGACTTCGTCAACGACCCGTCTTCGAATGCCTATGAGAAACTGATCGACAAGCTCCTCGAATCGCCGCACTACGGCGAAAAATGGGGCCGGCACTGGCTCGATCTGGTGCGTTACGCCGAAACCAACGGTTACGAGCGTGACGGCCCCAAGCCATTCGCCTGGCGCTTCCGCGATTACGTCGTCAAGAGTTTCAACGACGACAAACCATTCGATCGATTCCTGCGCGAGCAATTGGCCGGCGATGAAATCGGTCGCGACAACGCCGAAGCCATCGTTGCCACCGGTTATTACCGTCTCGGCATTTGGGACGACGAGCCGGCCGATCCGAAACAGTCGCGTTTCGACGAATTCGACGACTGGGTGGCCACCACGGGCCAGGTGTTTCTGGGCATGACCATGAACTGCGCTCGCTGCCACGATCATAAGATTGACCCCATCCCCCAGGCAGATTACTATCGGCTCTCGGCGTTCTTCCAGGACGTACAGCATTTCAGTAACAACCGCGACGTAAGATCGAGCTTCAATCTGTCGGATATCTCTCCACCCGAGGTTCGCAAGTCGTATGAACAGGAATTGAAGAAGCGCGAAGCGCGCAGGGCCGAGATCGAAGCCGCGATGACCAAGATCGAGGACGAAGCGATCAAGAAAATGCCGGCCGAGGACCGGGCCGCGGCCGCGGCCAACGATCGCCCAGCGGTGATCGACAAGAAACTGTCGGACTTCCTTACGCCCGAACAAGACCGCGAATACAAGAAGCTCAAACGCGAACTCAATCGACTGCGGCAGCTTCCCGAGATCGGCCGCGACTTGGCTCTTTCCGTGAACAATTGCCTGACGAGCCCGCCGCAAACGTTCGTCATGGTTCGTGGCAGCCCGCACAATCCGGGACTCAAGGTCGAGCCCGGTTTTCCGCAAGTGCTGGGATTCGCCGAACCGAATATCGCGCCGGCGCCCAAGGGCGCGAAGACCAGTGGCCGCCGCCGCGTGTTGGCCGATTGGATCGCATCGCCGGAAAACCAACTGACCTCGCGGGTGTTCGTCAATCGGCTGTGGCAGCACCATTTCGGCCGCGGCATCGTCGAAACCCCAAGCGACTTCGGCAAGAATGGCTCGCGCCCCACCCACCCGGAGCTGCTGGACTGGCTGGCCATCCGGTTTATCGAGGAGAAGTGGAGCATCAAGCAGATGCACCGGCTGCTGCTCAATTCGAACGCGTACAAACAGGCCGCCGAAAATCCGGCGGTTAACGACAACACGATCGATCCCGATAACAAGCTGCTCTGGAAATTCAACCGGCGGCGC
>JBGQCZ010000473.1:0-4972 GCA_041495645.1 Gemmataceae bacterium
AGCCATTCGGCTTGATCCAAAGAATTCGAACGCCTACTACCTCCGGGGCGTTGCATGGACTCAGAAGCCCGATTTGAAGCGCGCGATCGAGGATTTCAGTAAGCGAATTCAGTTGCAACCGCGGGATGTCGGGGGCTTCTTTTATCGCGGACATTGTTGGCTCGGCATAAGAGAATACAGCAAAGCGATCAAGGATTATGACGAAGCCATTCGACTTGCCCCTACCTATGCACTCGCATTCGTCGAACGTGGCATGACCCACCTGGAAATGAAGAATCGCGAAGCAGCGTTCAAGGATTTTGACGAAGCTGTCCGCCTGGACCCGAAATCGGGCGCGCTCGAAGTGCGCGGCAAGTCACATGCTGATTTGAACGAATATGAGAAAGCAATTAACGACTTCTCTGAGGCCATTCGCATCGAGCCAATGAAGGCGGACCTGTTCGTGCTTCGTGCTACGCTATGGGCCGAAAAATCGGAATTCGCGAAAGCGATCAAGGACCTCAACGCGGCAATCCGCTTGAATGACCAGGAGCCCGAGTGCTTGGCACCGATGGCATTGATACTCGCAACGTGCAAGGACGCCAACTTTCGAGATGGAAAGAAAGCCGTCGAACTGGCTAGAAAGGCCTGCGAGTTATCGGCGTGGAAGAACTCGAACTTTGTCAGCATTCTCGCCACTGCTTACGCCGAGGCAGGCGATTTTGATGCGGCGGTCAAATGGCAACAAAAAGCACTCGATGACGAGAGCTATGCGAGCGGGAAAATGGGCGACAACGCCAGAAAGCGACTGCAATTGTTCAAGGAGAAGAAGCCATATCGCGATTAATGAACTAAACCGTATGCGGCTTTACATCGGATGCAAAGCCGCAAGCGCCTAATTATTTCACTCATTCATTCAACAACCGCAACTCATCGAGCCTGTTCTCGCCTTCGTCGCCGTCGTCGAATTTGATCTTGTATTTGCCGTCGGCAGCTTCGGTCACGGTTCCGGGAAAGAACTTGCCGTTGAAGGTTGCCAATACGCGGCTGCCGGTTTTCACGACGTCTTTGGCCGGCGCTTTGTCGATGGAAATTGCCGTTACGGGCAAATCGGCGGTGTCGCCGTCGTCGAATTCGATGTGCAGGCCGATATCCGCTTTCTTGCCGACCTTGCCGTGAAACCAGTCATTCGGACGCCATTGCGCCCAAACCACATCGCCCACCTTCGCCGTTTTGGCGGGAGTCGAAGACACCGCCATCAGGCGAACGTCCTTGATTTCGACGGTCCCGTCGGTCAAATCCTCGTATTTGCATTCGACCTTGTCGCCGTCAACTTTGACCACCGTGGCGGCCTGGGAAGTCGTGCCGTCGCGTGGGGCGACGACGCGCGTGCCGGCTTTCAGGTCGGCTTTTTTCGGGGCTGTATCCACGGCGATCATCGCTGCCGGGACGTTGATCTCGTCGCCGTCGTCGAAAGCAACGTGGAAGCCCACGTCCGCCTTCTTGTCGAGCTTGCCGTGATACCAGGCGTTGGGTTTCCACTGGGCCCAGACCACGTCGCCGACCTTCGGCGCGTCGGCGGCGCGGGCCGTCACTGGCACGAACAAGAATGCGAGAACAATTGTCGCGGAAGTCAGACGCATTGGTAAATCTCCATTGAGTGTGGAAACGAGTGTATCAAGCCTTGGCCGCGGTTGCCAGCAATTCGGTGGCGCGATCGACTTCGGCTTCGGTAGTGAAACGTCCGACGCTGAGGCGCACGGCACCGCGGCCAATCTCGGGAGCGACGCCCATCGCCAGCAAGACCGGCGACAGGCTGATCTTCCCTTCGTGACAGGCCGAACCCGTGGACGCGGCGATTTCCGGGACCTTGGCTAGAAGGTCCGCGCCAACATGGCCGTGGAAGCTGACATTCAGCGTGTTCGGCAAGCGCTGATCGACGTGGCCGTTTAGAATCAAGCGGTCGCCGATCCGTTCGCGCAGCCGTTGCTCCAGTCGATCGCGGAGGAAGCGAAGCCTCGCCGTCGCGGCGGGCAATGATTGGCGCGCGATTTCGGAAGCCACGCCCAATCCCACAATGTAGGGAACGTTTTCCGTGCCCGCTCGCCGGCCGTGTTCGTGACCGGCGCCGTGGATCAACGATTCAAGCTTCACGCCGCGCCGCACACAGAGCGCCCCGATTCCTTTCGGTGCATACAGTTTGTGACCCGCGACGGTCAACAAGTCCACGCACAGGTCCTTCACGTTCACATCGAGCTTGCCCAGCGATTGAGCCGCGTCGGTATGAATGAGAATTCCGCGTTCGCGAGCGACGGCCGCGATGTCGCCGATCGGTTGCAGCGTGCCTACTTCGTTGTTGCTGTGCATGATCGAGATCAGCACCGTGTGCGTGGTGATGGCCCATTTCACTTCGTCGGGATCGATTTGGCCGGTTCGGTCGACGGGCACGTGCGTCACGGTGCAGCCGAGCCGTTTGAGGAATTCGCACGGTTGAACCGTGGCCGGATGCTCGATCGCACTGGTGATGACGTGGGCTTCGCGTTTGGCCAGCAAGGCAGGGAAGACCGCGCCTTTGATCGCATGATTGCTGGCCTCGCTGCCGCCGCCGGTGAAGACGATTTCATCCGCCGCGGCGCCGAGCAACGCGGCAACCTGTGCCCGTCCGCGTTCGACGGCGGCCTGGGCGCTCTTGCCATAGGCATGACCGCTCGACGGATTGCCAAACTCCTGCTTGAAGAACGGCAGCATCGCATCGAGGACGTTCGGATCGACCGGAGTGGTCGCGTTGTAATCGAGATAAATCGGTGCCATGAATGATGTCCGATGAAGGAGCCTGATGATTGGTACTATTGAATTCCCGCCCGATCAAGCGGCACCGGGACGGGGAAACTCAGTTGGCAATCGAATGTGTATATGCGTATACTTACCAGGTCGGCTTGAGCGCCCGGATCGTTCTTCGTGCGCGCAACGTTTGAGAAGTGCTGCATGAGAAGGCCAAATGCGAATTCGTTCGATGATTGGGCGGAGGCCCGTCCGCGGAATCAATCGCGCGCGAATTCAACTGCCAACTCAACCCACCACCACTCCAACCACTCCCCAACTCACTCCCCAACTCACTCCCCAACTCACTCCTCAACTCACCACTCAACCACTTTCTCCACAAAGTTTTTGAGGGCCTCGGGGGCGGGTAGCAAGTCAGGTTGCGTCAAAGAGTTGGGTCGAAAAAGGCGAAACGGCGCGCAAGGCCCAAAGTTGGATTTAGTTTGGTTTTTCGCCTGCCAGCTTGGGTCACCTGGACTGGCCCGCAGAGCCGCTAAACTGGTAGTATCCCCGATCGGCGAGGTGGATATGTTGTCCGTTGACGACGCGTTGCAAGTTGTTCTCAGCCATTGCCGGCCGTTGGCACCGGTGAGTGCGCCGCTAAGCGTGGATTCGCTTGGCCTCGTTTTGGCCGAGGACGTGGCTAGCGACCTGGATTCGCCGCCGTTCGATAAGTCGATGATGGACGGCTATGCGGTGCGGGCCATTGATTTGCACGATGGTCAGGCCGTATTACCGGTGGCGGGCGAAGTGATGGCCGGGCAGGTTCCGCCGGCTCTGCCATCCGGACAGGTGATCCGCATCATGACCGGCGCGCCGATTCCCGCCGGGGCCGACGCGGTCATTCGCGTCGAACAAACGCGGTTGCTGGCCGACGGCCGAGTGAGTTTCGAAACGACGCGACCCAAGGCCGGTCAGTCGATCTTGCGGCGCGGTGTCGAAATGAAGAAGGGTGACGTGGTGTTGTCGTCCGGTGCCGTGCTTGGACCGCAAGAATTGGGTTTGCTCGCGGGCGTGGGTCGAACCGAAGCAAAGATCTATCCTGCTCCGCGCGTTTCGATTCTGTCCACGGGCGATGAACTTGTTGAAGCGAACGAAACACCGCGCGGCGGACAGATTCGCAACTCGAATGGTCCGATGTTGACCGCTCAGGCAGCGCGTGCCGGCGCCGCTCCGCGATACTTGGGAAACGCCCGGGATGATGAGGCGAGTCTCAAGGCGATGATCCGCGCTGGATTAGAGAGTCCGGTCTTCGTGCTTTCAGGCGGAGTATCGATGGGCAAGCGCGATCTGGTGCCAGGCGTGTTGAAGGACTTCGGCATGGAAGCGCATTTTCATCACGTGCACATGAAACCGGGTAAGCCATTGCTATTCGGCACGCTCAATCAAACGTTGGTTTTCGGCTTGCCCGGAAATCCGGTCAGTTCGTATTGCTGCTTCGAGTTGTTTGTACGACCGGCGATTCGCGCCCTGGCGGGCCATGCCGAACCGGGGCCGAATTGGCGACAGGCGGTGCTTACCGAGGACTTCGCCTATTCGACGGATCGCCCCACCTATCATCCGGCGCTCGTCGAAAACGCCTACGGCTCCAATTGCGTCAAACCGGTGGCGTGGCTTGGTTCTCCGGATCTACGAGCCATGACGAAAGCCAATGCGTTGATGTTGGTTCCGGCTGGATCGAATTCATACGCGGCCGGCTCACCCATGCCGGTGCTGGCGCTCGGTCGTTCATACGAATAGGACAGTGAAGGAGTCGCGATGCAAGTCGTTGAAAGGATGTCGCAGGTGTCGATGATGTACCCAGTTCGGGAAGCCATCTCGCCGCCAACGTCAGTGCGAACTGTGCTGACGTTGGTTCTGGCTCATCTCGGGTGCGCGCTCGCGACTTCGTTCCTCCTTTGGGCCGGATTCTACCCAATCAATCAAGGCTGGGTTGCATGGTTCGCATTGGTGCCGTTGCTGGCGTTGATTCGCTCCACCACGTCAACGCGGCGAATGCTGCTCGCCTCGTACGTGTCCGGATTTGTGTTTTTCCTCGCGGCCCTGAACTGGATGCGCGTCGCGCATCCGATGATGGTCTGGGCATGGATTGCACTTGCATTTTACTGCGCACTGTACTTCCCGCTCGGTGCGTGGCTGTTGCGCCGGCTCGATCGGGCGTATCACTTGCCCT
>JBGQCZ010000474.1:0-4960 GCA_041495645.1 Gemmataceae bacterium
CCGTGACCAGCATCTTCATGCTGGTGACGTTGATCGGCATGTTTGCGGAAGATTTTTACCGGGGTTGGAAGGTCGAGCAGCGTATCTTCCGCGACGTCGAAGAGGAAATGGGAAAGCGGCAGGTGCTCGCCTCCTCGCCGACGGACAAATCGGTGGATGAACTGGCGGCGATCGAGAAGAACCTGCAGTCCAAGAAGGATGATCTGGCCGCGGCCAAGACCGCCTTCGAGAAGGGCTTGGGCGATTTGCCCTCGCGGAAGCTCAAGAAGGAACTGGAATTTGCCGGCGTCAAAGCCGAATACGACTCGGTCATGAGCTTCATCAATAAGGCATCCGAGAGTAGAGAGGACGGGCTGAACTCCGAGAAGGTGCGAAAACTCCGCAAGCAACTCGACGAGAAGGCGGCCAAGATGGCCGAGCTGAAGGAAGAAGTCGAGAAAAACCAGACGGACTATGACAGCCAGGCCCGCGAAAAGGGCATTCCCGCCATGGAAGCGGAAGTCAAGAAACTCGATAAACAGTACAAGGAAACGCTCGCGGATTTCGATCGCTTCGTCAAGCTGGCCACGCAAAAGCGCTGGTCGTGGATGGATTCATTTCGTGATTTGCCGATCATCGAAGGCTTCTCGCCTCCTACCAAGATCCAGCAATACACGCTCAACGATTTGCCGATCGACTACAGTTTCAAATTCGTGACCCGCTACGATCGGTGCGCCACCTGCCACCTGGGATTGGAAAAACCAAATTTCGACAAGGCAGCGCTCGCGAGTCTGACCGACGATCCGGGATTGAACAAAGAGCTTAGCATTCGCTACGCCGGGGCAGAGGGCCTCCTCAAGAAGCGGCGTGCCGAGGGCGAGCGGGGCTTGCCCAAGCCCGAGGCGATTCGCCCGAAAATGATCGACAAGTCGCGTCTCACGGACGCGCGCGTATCGGAGTTTGCGGCTCACCCGCGGCTCGATTTGTTCGTGGACGCCAACAGTCCGCACGGCGCCGAGAAATTTGGCTGCACCATCTGCCACTCGGGCCAAGGCAGCGCGACAGCTTTCTTCGATGCCTCACACACGCCCGACAACGCCGTGATTCAGGAGCACTGGAAGAAAGAATACGGTTGGAAGGCGAACCATTATTGGGACATGCCCATGCTGCCCAGCCGGTTCGTCGAATCCACATGCGTGAAATGCCACCATGACGTGACCGACGTGATTCGCGACGGCAATCGTATCGAAGCGCCGAAGCTGGTGAAGGGCTACAATCTGGTACGCGAGCTTGGTTGCTTCGGCTGCCACGAAATTGCCGGGCTGAAATTCGGCCAGAGAATCGGTCCGGACTTGCGGCTGGAGGACGATCCGCCGCTCGATTCGCTCTCGAACGTCGAGCGGGCGAAAAGGCTGTCCGATCCGCTGAACCCGCCCGGCGCGCAGCGCAAAGTCGGTCCCGCCCTCAGCCGTCTCGCCGAAAAGACCAACGAGGATTGGGTCAAGGCGTGGCTGAAGTCGCCGCGCGGCTTCCGGCCCGAAACGCGCATGCCGCACTTCTACCTCCAGGCCAACAACAATCCCGAAGCGCTTTACGGCACCGGCCAAGAGAAGTTCCCGGACGCCGAGATCAACTCGGTTGCCTACTACCTGCTGTCGAAGAGCAAGCAGCATCTCAACGAACTCGAGCAAAACCACAAGGATCCCAAACAGCTTCAAGCCGATCAAGTGGTCGTTGCGACGATCATTCAAAAGATCAAAGACGCGGAGAAGCAATTGACCGATCCGAAATTGAAAGACGCGGAGAAAGCCACGGTTCAAGGACAGCTAAAGCAGTTGCAAACCGATCAGGCGGTTGCGCAGGCGAAGGTAAAGCGCCGCCAAGAGTTCTTGGCCTTGGCCCCGCCCGTTTCGCAATTCAAGCTGCCGGCGGCGGGCGATGCCAATCGCGGACGCATGTTCTTCCAGGAAAAAGGCTGCATGGCGTGCCACAGCCACGCCGCCACCGAAAAGAACGGCGAACCGGTGGACGGCAAGAAAGTGCCGGCCATGCTTGGCGACGCCTCGTTCGGTCCGGACTTGTCGCGCATCGCACTGAAGATCGCCCCGCTCGGAGAAGCCGGCAGCGATCGCAAATGGCTCATTTCCTGGCTGCTGAATCCGTCCGCACATAGCCCGCGTACGCTGATGCCTTCGGTGCAACTCACCACCGAAGACGCCAACGACATTGTCGCCTGGTTGTTGAGCCACAAGCCCGAATGGAAAGACAAAGTCGTGGTCGAGCCGGCCGAAAAGCAGACGCTTCAAGACCTGGCGAAGATCTATCTCGAAAAGGTCTTTACCAAGAGCGAGACGCGGACGGTTCTGGAGAATGGCATTACCGAAGATCGGTTGAAATCGCTGGCATTGGGCGCCGACGAACTTGAACTAGCGGCGCCGCTCGACGAGAACAAGCTCAAGCTCTACGTGGGCAAGAAGGCGATCGGCAACATGGGTTGCTACGCGTGCCATTCCATTCCCGGCTTCCAGAATCCCAAGCCGATCGGCACCGCCCTGAACGAATGGGGCAAGAAAGACCCCGATCGGTTGGCCTTCGAAGACTCGGAAAAGTACGTGAAGCATCATTTCAACGTTGTGCCGTTGCGCGACGATCCGAAGGACAAGAACAAGCCGGCCAAGGATTGGCACTCGGTTGCCTCGCCGGACGGCAAAGTCCTCAAGCCGTATGAGGAGTACTTTGCCGACATGCTGAATCATCACCATCGCAGCCGCGAGGGCTTCCTGCATCTGAAGCTGCGGGAACCGCGCAGCTACGACTACAACCGCATCAAGTCGTGGGACGACCGGCTGCGCATGCCGCAATTCAGGTTTGCCCGACCCAAGAAACTGGCTGGCGAAAGCGACGAAGCATTCGCGGCTCGCGCGCTGCAAGAAGAAGCGGAAGCCAATGAGGCCGTGATGACCTTTATTCTCGGCCTGGTCGCGGAGCCGGTTCCTCAGAAGTTCGTGAACAGTCCCACCGGCGATCGACTGGCCGAAGTGAAAGGCCGGCAGGTGCTGGACAAGTTCAATTGCGCCGGTTGCCACATCGTCCGCCCGGGCAGCATCGACTTCAAGCCGGTCGAAATGAAACGGTTCGAAGGACATCCGAATGTTCGCAAAGAGGAATTGCCATACACGGGCGACGATTACGTCTATTCGGAGCACATTGCCTGGGCCGGACGCGATCCGACGAGTTACGAAAAGCTTACCGTCCGCGGGGTGACGCCGCCGGTGGAGGTCAAGTTCGACGACGACGAGGAGCCCAGCAAGGACGTCAAGGTTTGGCTGATGCAGGATTTCCGCTACCGCAAGGATCTGCAAAAAAACGGCTGGTTGCGCGATATTCCCGCCGGTTCAACGCTGTTTCTTTCGCCCGATTGGGTAGCTGTCGGCGAAACGAGCGATGCGAGCAAGTTCACGGCCCCGCAGTTGGGCGGCAAGTTCACCGATCTTCTCTCGCAGTACTTGCAGAAAAAGGACCGCGAGAACTTTGGCGGGCAGGCTAAGATGAGTAATGCCTACGCCGCCGCCCCGCCGCTGCTGATCGGCCAAGGCGAGAAGGTTCAGCCGGATTGGCTGTACAAGTTCCTGCTCAATCCGCACCCGATCCGGCCGCTGACCGTGCTTCGCATGCCCAAATTCAATATGAGCCCGGATGAAGCCCAGGCCCTCGTGAATTACTTCGCCGCGGTGGACAAAACGCAAAACCCCGGCATTGGGCTGACGTATCCGTACGTCTTGATGCCGCAGCGCAACGAGGGCTTCTTGCGCCAGAAGACCGACGAGTACGTCGCTCGGTTGAAGGCCCTGAATCAGTTTGACGCGCGCAAGAAGGACCTCCAAGGCTTTTGGGAAAAACAATTGATCGTCGACAAAGCCGACGCAGACCGGAAGCTGGCGGAGGCCGAGGACCGACTGAATATGGCGGTCGCGGCGGCCAAGCCGGATGCCACGAAACAACGCGATGACGCGAAGAAAGTGGCGGATGAATGGAAAGAGAGACTCGCGAAGAAAGACGTGTCGGCATACGTCAAGCAATGGGAGGAGCGCGAGGCGTACGTGGCGGACGCCGGCCGGATGGTCGGTCACGGCAACATTTGCCTGACCTGTCACCACGCGGCCGGTCTTGACGGTAAGGAAAATAAGGGCCCGAACTTGGACAACGTCGCCGATCGATTGCGCCACGACTGGATGCAGAGGTGGGTCACCAACCCGAGCCGCTTCCAGCATTATTCGTCGGTGATGCCGATTAACTTCAAAGCCTCGGGCGCGCCGGAAAACCAGGATGCGTTCGTCGGCTCGTCGATGGACCAAATTCAGGCCGCACGCGACTTCCTGTTGCTCTACCCGCAAATTCGGGATTGGCCGATCCTCCGGGCCAGGCCGATCCTGGGATTAACGACACCCCCGATGGGAGCTAAATAATGCGCAACACGTTAATTTGCACCGCGATCGCTTGCTTCATTGCCGTGCCGGCATTCGCCCAAGAGTACGGCACGATCAAGGGCCAGATTGTTTGGGATAACACGAAGCCCATTCCGCCAATCGAAAACCAGAAGGTCATTAAGGAGCAGGAGCACTGCCTGGAGAAAGGCCCGATCCCGAAAGACGATTTGTTGATTGACACCAAGAGCTTGGGCGTTAAGAACGTGATGATTTGGATCAATGACACAGCGGCCGGAGCTTTCGACAAGACCAAGATCAATCCAAAGCTGGCCGCGATTCCCAAGGAACCAGTTGTGATCGATCAGCCGCGCTGCGCGTTCGTGCCGCGCATCACCATGATGCGCGCCGGCCAGACACTGGAGGTTCGCAATAGCGCGCCGGTGGCGCATAACACGCGCATCTCGGGTAACCCGGAAATCAACGGCACCTTGAACTTGACCATCCCGCCCAAGCAGAAACTGGTTCGCGAGGGCGATAAGGCCCTCAAGGCGGAA
>JBGQCZ010000475.1:0-4947 GCA_041495645.1 Gemmataceae bacterium
CGCGGTCACGGTGATCGACTACGTTCACGAGCGCCAAGGAATCTACGCCGTGAGCGCCAAAGCGTTGGCCAAAATCGAAGCGAGTGATGCGTTGAGCACGCAACTCAAACCAATCGTCGATCAACGATTCGAAGGGGCCGACGCGTTCAAAAAGGCCGTTCGCGGCGTCGTGCCGGCGGCGGAGTTCGGCCCGCTGTGGGGGCCGCTTCGCGAGGCGTCGCGGACCGAAGATTCTCCTGAACTCGGTCCGGTCGGAGTCTATTTCGGCGGCATTACAGTAATTGCCGGGCTGTTGGCCACGCTGACTGGCAGTCTCCTGGCCGAGCGACTGCGGAAGCGGCTGCCCAGTTCCGACTTCGTGGTATCCGCCGTGGGCGCGTTCTGTGGCTTGCCATTCCTGATCGCGTTTCTGTTCGTCCCGTTCCCGTATGCCTGGATCATGTTGTTTCTGGCAGTGTTCGGTTTGTTTCTCAACACGGGGCCGGTCAACACCATCCTGGCGAACGTGACTCCGCCGGCCGTGCGCGCAACCGCCTTTGCTCTCAATATTTTCCTGCTGCATGCGCTGGGCGACGTCATTTCCCCGCCAGTCATCGGCCTGGTGACGGGTTGGTTCGATTGGACGACTGCCTTCCTGTTAATCGTTGGCATGGTAGCGGTAGCCGGCGCACTTTGGTCGCTTGGCTGCTTATACCTGAAACGCGATACGGATCGAGTACCAACGCTCTTGGCATGAACCAATGCATCAAAGGCCCTGTTTACGTTTCGCGCTCGCTCGATGCCACGCGAGCGCGAAACGCAAGCGGGACGCCGGAGCGCTCTTGACGCCGCCATAAAATGTCATCTCGAAATATCATCATGGAGTTCGCACCATGTCCGAGAAGCTCGAATTCAAGGCCGAACTCAAGCAATTGCTGCATCTGATCACGCATTCGCTCTATTCCAATCCCGAAATCTTCCTGCGCGAACTCATCAGCAATGCCAGCGACGCCGTCAACAAGATCAAGTTCGATTCGCTGTCGCGCGAAGACCTGCTCGAAAACGACAAAGATTGGAAGATCAAACTCACCGTCAACAAGACTGCCAACACGCTGACGGTTTCCGACAACGGCATCGGCATGACTCAGCAGGAGGTGATTGACAACCTCGGCACCATCGCGCGCTCGGGCACCAAGGCCTTTCTCGATGCCATCAAGGCCCAGGCCGCCGATAACCGGCCCGATCTGATCGGCCAGTTCGGCGTCGGCTTCTATTCGTCGTTCATGGTCGCGGACAAGGTGACCGTTCTCACGCGGCCGGGAGGAGTCGGCACGAAGGGTACGCGCTGGGAATCCGACGGCCAAGGCGAATTCACGATTGAGCCGGCCGAGAAGCCGCGGCGCGGCACTGATGTGACTCTGCATCTGAAGCCAGAGTGCAAGGAATATCTCGATGAATGGCGCATCCGCCAGATCGTCAAGAAGTTCTCCGACTTCATCGAGCATCCGATCGTCATGGATGTCGAGAAGGAGGAGAAAGAGGGCGAAAAGAAAATCGAGGAGGAGACGCTCAACTCGCGCAAGGCCATCTGGTTGCGGCACAAGAACGAGGTGAAGCCCGAGGAGTATTCCGAGTTCTACAAGCAAATGACGCACGACGATGCCGACCCGGTCCGCGTCATGCATTACACCGGCGAAGGCGCGACTGAATTCAAGGCTCTCTTGTTCATCCCCGCCCACAAACCGATGGAACTCGAATGGGGCGAACCGAAAGCCGGCCTGAGGCTCTACATCCAGCGTGTCCTGATCATGGAGCGCTGCGAGCAACTCTTACCCATGTATCTGCGCTTCGTGCACGGCGTGATCGACTCGTCGGACCTGCCGCTCAACGTCTCGCGCGAGATTCTCCAGCACAATCCGCAACTCGCCACCATCCAAAAGAGCGTGGTCAAGAACGTGCTCGACGGCCTCGCAGCGCTGAAGAACACCGAGTACGAAAAATACACGGCGTTCTATCGTGGCTTGGGGCCGATCTTGAAGGAAGCGTTTCACCACGACTGGCAGAACCGCGAGAAAGTAGCCGACTTGCTGCTGTTCGAATCGCTCAAGACGCCGAAGGGCGATTTCACCACGTTTTCGCGCTACGTTGAAAACATGCCGGCGGATCAGAAGGACATCTATTTCCTGATCGGCGAAACGCGGGAACAGATCGAGCATTCGCCGTATCTCGAAGCGTTCAAAGCCAAAAACCAGGACGTGCTGCTGCTAACCGACCCGATCGACGAGTTCGCCATTCCATCGCTCGGCGCCTACAAGGGCAAGAAACTGCAAGCCGCCGACCGCGGCGAACTCGATGATGCCAAGGCCGATGACAAGCCGGCCGAGGAGTTCAAAGCGCTGCTCGATCTTCTCAAGAACAAGCTCTCGGACGAAGTGAGCGATGTGCGTTTGTCGAAGCGCTTGACCGATAGCGCCGCGTGCCTCGTGGCCGACGCGGGAGCGATGACCGCGCACTTCGAGCGCTTGATGCAGCGCATGGGCCGCGGCGGGGAGGGCGCTCCGAAGCGCGTGCTGGAACTGAACCCGATGCACCCGGCCATCGTCGCGCTGCGAGATCTGCACGCGAAGAATCCGGACGATCTGCGAATCGAGGGATACGCCCGCTTGCTTCTCGATCAGGCCGCGATCGCCGAAGGCTCGAAAGTAAAAGACCCGGCCGCCTTCGCACGCCGGGTCAACGAGCTGCTAGTTAAGGATTTGGCATAGCACACAAGCCTGACGCGCAAGCGAAGGAGGGCTATCCTTCGCTTGCGCGTCAGGCTTGTATGCTCACCGCTTCTTGACCTTCTTCACCGCCTTCTTCATGGCTTTCTTCACTTCCTTCTTCACGACTTTCTTGACGGCTTTCTTGGTCGGTGTCTTGCTTTTCGCCTTCGGCGGCGGGGTCTTGACGTAGCGCGGCTGGTAGAGTTGCACGGCGAAATCGCCGGGCACTTTGAAATGCGTCACAAGACCGTAACCCATGTCGGCGACGGTGTCGGTAAATTCCACGCCCTTGGCCTTGAGTTCGGCCACGGTCTTTTCCACATCGTCGCAATAGAAGGAAATGTCGTGCGTGCCGGTCACGGCGCCTTTCTCGGGATCGGCGGGGTGGCAACCCATCTCCGCTTCGGGCACGTCAAAGATCAACCAGCCTTCGCCAACGTCCGTGGCATGCAGGCCGAGCTTGTCGCGGAGAAAGGCGCGAAGTTCATCGGCTTGCGACGAGTAGTACATCGTGTGGACGCCTTTGATCATGTCGTTTTCCTCTTGCGAGTGATGGGTTTCTTGCGCGCTGGTTTTCGTTGGGGATCAGGTTCGGGGTTATCGAGCTTGGCGACGAGTTTGACGGGTGCGATGGTGCGATAGCTTTCCTCGATCCAACAGCGGAACAGGTCCACGGGCGGCGGCTCGCCTTGTTGAAAACGCACCGAAACCCACCCGCTCTTGCCCAGTCCGTAACCGGTCGGCGCGGCCCAAGGGAATTCGAGCGCCTCGTGACGCGATTCCGGCAGCTTCACGCTGAAAGCCAGTTCCGTGATCGGGCCATTCGCCTTGTGCGTGAAGACGAAGACTTTCCGATTGACCTTGGCGACGCTCTCGCCCCAGGGATGTTCTTCATACGCGCCGGGCAGCCCGAGGGCAAATTCACGCAGCGTCTTGGCGGCTTGTTGAAGCTCGTTGGCCATGACTCAAGGACCCGCGATTCCCAAGTCGGATTCCAGTTCGAGGCGCGCGATCTGAATCTCAACCCACACCCGCAACAGCTGTCCTTTCTCGCGAGACACCGACTTTTCGGTCGCCAACATTTGCGTCAGTGGGCCGTTCGCGTCCGTGTTTCCAGCCGCCGGCGAGCGCAAGTTGTCCAGATCGTCCTGCCGCTGGATCAACGCGAGTTCGATCAACCGCTGGCCGATGCGGACCATCTCCGCCAGCGAGCGAAGCCTGCGGAGTTTCGCCTTGGCGGCCGCGGCGGTTTCCGGCGACTTGATCGCACGCGTCACGGCGCGCTCGGCCTGCTCGCGGTCGCCCGCAAGCAAATCGACTTTCTCCACCAGGAGCGGCGGCACTTCGGGCCAGCTCGACCGCAACTGATCGAGCCGTTCGGCGCAACCGCGGAGCAGCACGGTGGCGAATGCATTGCCCACTGTGCGGAATGCCTCGGCGTGACGCTGGCCCGCGTCTTGGGCCCCCTTCCACGGTTCGCTTTCGTAGCGGCGCAGGACGCCTTCGAAGCGGGCCAGGTCGATGTCGAGCTCGGCGCTCATCATCAGACGCCGGCTTTCCGGGCCGAGCGTCTTGCCCTTCTCTTCGAGTTCCGCTTTATCCGCGGCCAGTTTCCGGCGTTCCTCGCCCTTGTCGTGAAGCAATTGGATCAGTTCCTTCCCGGTCTGCTTTTCCAAGGCGACCCAGCGGATGGTGAATTGAGAACGGAAGCGCGTGTCGTCGAACATCGTCGCCGACTTGACGATTCGGCTCAGTGCCGCCCGCAATTTATGGGCGTCGTCCGGGTCGTCGCGCTTGCTGAAATCCTTGCCGAGCGCGTCCAAGCCCTTCAGCACGTCCTCGAACTTGCGCAGGTGCCGTTGTAGCGGGAGAACGGCCGCGTCTTCGAGTTCGCGCAAGCGTTCGGGTTTCGCCTGGTACCGGGCCTGAAATTGATCGAGCGAATCGGCGTGATCGCGTTCGCGCTGCAAGGCGTCGATGCGGCTTTGCAAAAACTCACGCTCGGCTTGCCGGACTTGGGCCGCCGGAACCAGGCCCGCGTCGCCGAGCGACTCCGAGAGCTTGTGCAACAATTCGAGAGCGGCCACGTACTCGCGGGCGGTGTCGGCTTGAATTTTCAGCAGCAGCGTGGGCAAATAGTCGCGCAGCGCCAGGGGCTTGGCCGGCTCATCCGCACGCAAGCCCGCCGCGAACAGCAGCGCGA
>JBGQCZ010000476.1:0-4944 GCA_041495645.1 Gemmataceae bacterium
AGAATGACAAGGCCCGGGAACTTCCCCGGGCCTTTTGTTTTCGCAGTTGCGTCGTCAGATCGGTTCGTACTCGTTGGGATTACGCCTGCGTTTAGTCTTTGCCGCTTGGGGAGCCGAAACGCTCGGCGCCGTGCACAGCATCCAGATCACGCCACCCGCTAGCGCCGCGAGCACCAGGAGCACCATCGCGCCGACAAGAAGCACGATAACGACCAGCGAAACCCGAGATCTTGTTGGCGCCGAAGGAATTGCACTTGGCGCGGTTGTCGAACTGGTGGCTGGCGGAGTGAACGACGGCGTGGCCGGAGGCGCAGCCGGCGGTTGAAAGCCCGCCGTGTTGCCGTTTTCCGGGTTATTTGGCGGTATGAACCCGTTTGGAGGCGAAGGCGAGGTTGTGCGGTTATCCCAACCGCCAATCGGGGGCGTGACGACCGGATCTTTGGGATCGGCATTCGGTCGACGAGCGCCTTGCTTCATCCCCGCGAAGGTGTTCGAAAAAGTCACGCCACAATGAGGACATTTTGCAAATTGGTGCTTGTCATTGGCGCTCTTGCCCTCGCCAACATACCCATCGCAATTCGCGCAATAGAAATAATGGACCTCTTCACTTCCGGGCCCAAAGGGACCGGTTGGGCCAATGGGTCCACGGGGGCCAATCGGCCCCATTGGGCCGCGAGGCATCCCCGGCATTCGGGGAGGACCAAAGCCCGGAAACTGCCCGTTCACGATGCCGACCAGGCATAAGGACGTCACCGCTGCGGCGATTGCCCATCGTCCTTGCCAAATGCGCGTTGATGAGAACATTGGGGTATCCCAATCGAAATTAGCGAGTTACTTGTGAGTCAGTGTATCGGCAGGCATTTCATCACGCCATAAGAATTCTACACCAAGTTCGCGGCGTTACAATCTTCTTTGGTGTGAAAATTTCGTGAGTTCTTGACGCGAGATTCGGACGGTTACATTCACGTGGCCGGCCACCGGATCGGCTTGGAAGACGTGGTTCACTTCTACAATCAGGGCTATTCGCCGGAGATGTTGCTGGAGGCTTTCCCGACGTTGTCGCCCGCTCTGATTCACAAGTTGCTGGGCTATTACCTCGATCACCAAGCCGAAGTCGATGCTTCCGTGGCGGCGAATGAGGCCGAGATGGAGCGGCAGCGGGCGGCCGCGCCGCGCGGACCGGACTTGGCCGAGTTGCGGCGACGGCTGAAGGCGAAGCAGGCCGCGGAGGCTTGAGCATGCCGCTGGCCTTCTTGCTCGACGAGAACCAACGCGGATTGCTTTGGCGCGCGATTCAACGGCACAACCGCAGCAGCACCTACATATTGGATATCGGCCGCGTCGGCGATCCGACTGACCTACTTCTTGGAACAACCGATCCCGAAGTCCTCCTGTGGGCAGAGAACGCCGACCGCATTCTTGTGACGTTCGACAAGAAAACCATGGCTACCCATCTGGCCGCTCATTTGCAAACTGGACGGCATTCACCCGGCATTCATTCCGTTCGCGTGCGCAGATTGCTGGTGATGTGGCCGCAAGTTTCCAACTTGCGATGTGAACCCAACAAGTTGGAAACTTGCCGCCACATCGTACCGCCGTGGAAGCCGCCCACAATCGGCGAGCCGGCGGGTTAATCCCGCCGGAACTCCCCGCGCCTTTTCCTCGCCAACCTCTCGCCGAACGGTCCGGCCCCGGTCGGAAACCCCGCCCGCGCTTCGAGGTCCATCCCGATGTCTTGAATTCGCGTTCGCAGAATTCGCAGAATTCAACTGACCTGTCGCAACCAGTTGCTTTTCAAGAGAATACGTCCAAAGTAGGGGCGTTCGCAGAATTGCCCGGAAATGGCAGTTCGCGTTCGCAGAATTCAATTTCCCTTGGAAGCGCCTCCGATGGCGATCCGAATTGCGCGAACGCGGACTTGAATTCCGGTGAATTCTGCGAACACAAGGCGTTTGGACCGAACATCCTTGCGGATCAACAAGTTGTGGCAATCGAATTGAATTCTGCGAATTCTGCGAACGCTTTTGGTGATCACGAAAAAGGCCAATCCGCCCCACCATATATCTTGGTGGCCAATGCCGCCGACTTGGGCATGGTCGCAACCGCCCTCGACAACACGCCGACAGTCGCCGTGGACATCGAAACCACTGGTTTGGACCCTCGCGCCGATCGCATCCGCCTGCTTTCCCTTGCCACCGATACCGTGGACGGCGGCACGGTCAACTTCCTGATTGACTGGTTTGCCATCGACCCGGCACCATTTTTGAGTCTGCTTGCCGAAAAGGAACTGGTGTTTCACAACGGCTTGTTCGACCTGGGTTTTCTGGCCAGGCGCGGATTCCAGCCGGCCCGTGTCCACGACACGATGCTCATGGCCAAGCTACTCGCGGCCGGCACGACTGGCAGAGTGGCCCTGGCCGATTGCTGCAAGCGCTACCTGGGACGGGAAGTCGACAAAACCGAGCAGACTTCGGATTGGAAGGGAAAACTCAGCGAAGACCAGTTGGCCTATGCCGCTCGGGATGTTCAGGTCCTGGTTCCGTTGTTCCGCGTGTTGAGTGAACAGATCGCCGGGACCGGTTTGGCCAAGGTTGCCGACCTGGAATCTCGCTGCCTGTTGGCCTTGGTGTGGATGAGCCATCAGGGTGTTGCCGTCAATTCCAAAGCCTGGTTGGCCCTTGCTGCGGAAACCGTGCATCAAGCGGATGAAGCTCGAAACCGGCTCGACGGGATAGCACCGCAGTCCCCCGATTCGTTGCCCGGCACCACGGCTTGGAACTGGGACAGTCCGATTGACGTTAGAAGAGCATTTGCCTTAGTGGGGATCACGGTCGATTCCACGAGGGACGACGCCTTGGCCGAGGTCGATCATCCGCTGGCCGAGGCGGTGCGCGAGTATCGCGCCTTGCGGAAGCGCACCTCCAGCTACGGCGAGGCGTGGCTTACGCACGTGATTGAAGGCAGGGTATTCGCCAAGTGGTGGCAGATCGGCGCCGACTCCGGCCGCATGAGTTGCTCGGACCCCAATCTCCAGAACCTGCCGCGCGACATGCGCTATCGGAACTGCTTTGCCGCGCCACAGGGTAAGCGGTTGGTGAAAGCGGACTACAGCCAAATCGAACTGCGAATCGCGGCGCGCGTCGCCAACGACAAGACGATGATCGAAGCCTTCCGTCGAGGCGACGACCTGCATGTTTTGACCGCGAGGCAAATCCTCGGCAACGCGGAAGTGAGCAAAGCCGACCGTCAACTAGCTAAGGCGTTGAACTTCGGGCTGCTGTATGGGATGGGAGCGAAAGCGCTGCGGGCGTACTCGAAGGCGAACTACGGAGTGGAATTGACCCTCCAGCAGGCTCAGGATTATCGCAGCGCGTTCTTTCGGACTTATCCGGGGTTGGCGGCATGGCACCGTGCGGTCGGAAGATCGGGCAAACAGGCCATCGACTGTCGGACGCTGGTTGGCCGCCGCAAGCTGGGCGTGACTTACTTCTCCGAGAAACTGAACATGCCCGTGCAAGGCTCCGGGGCCGACGGTTTGAAGTTGGCCCTGGCGCTGCTGTGGGAACGCCGGGACCAATGTGCTGGAGCATTTCCCGTGATGGCGGTTCACGACGAAATCGTGGTCGAATGCAACTCCGAGCAAGCTGATGCGGCGGCCGCGTGGCTGAAGCAGGCGATGATCGATGCGATGACGCCGTTGGTCACGCCGGTGCCGGTGGAAGTGGAAGTGAAGATTGGACAGACGTGGGGAGGATAGCGCTGGTTGGCCCACACCGCGGCCAAGGAGACGACGCCCCCCCCTGCGGAGCGTCGTCCAAGAACGGGTTGACGGCGGGTGATTGGTTTTCGCACTCAAATGGCGGATTGCGACCGTGACGCGCTTTCATGCGGCAATTTGGCTGCCGCTATTCTGCTAGTTTCCAAACCCTGACGGTTTGGTCTGCTGAGCCCGTGACCACCAGGTTGCTGCCGGGATCGAAGGCCACACTCTTTACCGAATCGGAGTGGCCTTTCAGAACGTGAAGTTGTTTGCCGGTGGAGGCGTCCCAAATACGCGCCAAGTGGTCGTCACCGCCGGTGACGAGCGTCTTACCATCCGGGCTAAATGCAACCGCGAAAACGATTCCCTTGTGGGCCTTCAATACGGCAGTCTCCTTCCCCGTTGCGGTGTCATAGAGCTTGCCCAGTCCTTCATTGCCGACGATCGCCATCCTCTTCCCATCCTGGGAAAACTGCACGCCGGTCACCGACTCCTTCTTCAAAGGAATGATCTGGGTCTCCTTCAACGATTCCCGCTCGTACAGTCGGACCTTACCGTCGGCCGTCGCCACAGCCAGCCACTTGTCGTTTGGCGAGATGACCGCGTGAGAGATCTCGGAATCGTACTTGATGTACTCCTCCTTGACCGTATTTGCCGTCCAGCGGTTGCCGCGAACTCCGAGTGTCTTGTTGTCGTTGTGGGATTCGAGCCAGGTTTCGCCGTCAGCGGAGGTTCCTAGCTGCCACGGATGGTCGGCTTTGATTCCCACCAGAGGCTGTTTGGGATCCTGAAGGTCGAGGTGAAAAATCGCCTTACGTTCGTACTGAGCGCCGAAAATATTCAATCCGTCGGGTGTGAACTGAAGGCGATCCAACGACCCGTTTTCCGTTTCTTTCTTGCCGCCTTTGATCTTGAGCAGCCGGTTGGCGCCGGTCTTGACGTCCCAAATGAACATGTTGCCGCCTTCATCGGCCGCGGCGGCCCGCGTCGCCGAACAGGCGACGAGATTGACCGCAAACTCGTGCTTGATCGAGTAAGTTTGCTGCCAGCCGGTCTTCTTCTCGGCCGGCCGACTTGCGGGCGCCGGCGGCGGTTTCTCGGGTTGCTTGTCGTCCGGCTGCGCCAGGGACAACGACCCCGCGAGCGCCAACGTTAGCAGTGCGGCCAAACCCAGAGCGACCGCG
>JBGQCZ010000477.1:0-4935 GCA_041495645.1 Gemmataceae bacterium
GTCGAAACACGCTGGAATACTATTGCAACGGCATTTCCACGAGCCTGCCCAAGGACGTGCAGCAGGCAATGCTCCGGCTGATTTCGGGTCTCGAAAATGCCGAGGTGATGCGCTGGGGCTACGCGGTCGAATACGACTTCGCGCCGCCGACCCAACTCCACCCGACGATGGAAACCAAGCCCGTGGATGGTCTTTATTTCGCCGGCCAGATCAATGGAACCACCGGCTACGAGGAAGCAGCGGCGCAGGGATTAATGGCCGGCGTCAACGCGGCGTTGAAACTCAAGGGCGAGCCGCCCCTGATTCTCGATCGCAGCCAGGCGTACATCGGGGTGCTGATCGACGATCTTGTCACCAAGGGCGCCGACGAACCATATCGCATGTTCACATCGCGAGCAGAATATCGCCTGCTGCTGCGTCACGACAACGCCGATCGGCGGCTCTCGCCCATCGGCCGCAAGATCGGTTTGGTCAATGACGACGATTGGTCGCGATTGCAGCAAAAGGAAACGGGCATTGCCGAACTCGTGGGATTGCTTCGGTCGCGCAACCACGAGGGCGAAAAACTCGAACGCCATTTGAAACGGACCGAGACGGGATGGGACCAAATTGTCGGTTGGTGTCCCGAAGCCGGGCAATTCGCCAAGGGCGTGATCGAGCAGGTGCTTCTCGAATCGAAATATGCGGGCTACGTGGATCGGCAGGCGGCGCAGGTCGAGAAGTTCCAGCGAATGGAGTCGAAAACCATTCCGCCGCAATTTGACTACGCGGGCATACCGCAGCTAAGAATCGAGGCCCGGGAGAAGCTGGCGCGAATCCGGCCGGTCAATCTCGGCCAGGCAAGTCGGATTGGCGGAATAACTCCCGCTGACCTCACGGTTCTCCTCGTCTACCTTGAGTAAAGCTCGGCCGACCTGATAAAGTGGAGAAAAGAACCTCAACTTGGCGGCTAGGCGCGACGATAAAGAAGGCAAGAGAAATGGTCTTCGGAAGGTTATCCGGTTGCATAAGAGACGGGTCTCTGGTGAAATCAACCGGAACCGGCAAGCTGCGGAGGAGTAATTCGCGCCGTCTGGGCGAGGAAAGTAGACCCGGCAGGGGTGTAAGCTTGGCGCGAGGAGGGTGCAGCGATTCGCGTTGACACACTTCGCAACTTGGTTACAATCCTGCGCGGTGTTAAGATTGGCAACCCCCGTCCGAGACTGCTCACCATCCCCCCTCGGTTGTGCATCTGGGAACGACAGCGATAGCCGCCCCGCACTCCCTGCATGCACGAGCGTGCCGGGTCGTGAGGAACGCGGAAGAGGATGGGATGCTCCGGGATGGAGAAGAGGCCAATCAGGGACGATTCCAGTTCGGCGTCGCTCGCATCGGCGATCGAAGCCGAACGTTCTCGTGACGACGGGTTTACGGCCCGTCAGGGGTGGACGAACATATGAAGACCGTGTTTACGACTGGCGAAGCCGCCAAGATCTGTAAGGTTTCGCAACAAACAATCATCCGCTGCTTCGATAACGGGCAGCTCAAGGGGTTCCGCGTTCCCGGCTCGCGCTTCCGCCGGATCCCGCGCGAAGCCCTGTACAAGTTCATGAAAGACAACGGCATCCCGACCGACGCCCTCGAAAGCGGCAAGCGCAAAGTGCTGCTCGTGGACGACGATCCGGACCTCGTCGACTTGATCAACAAGTCGCTCGACGACGACGGCCGTTTCGAAGTCCGCATTGCGAGCAACGGCTTCGACGCCGGCATGATGGTCAAGGAGTATCGCCCGGACTTGATCATTCTCGACGTGATGCTGCCGGACATCAACGGCAAGGAAGTGTGCCATCGCGTCCGCGCGGACAGTACCCTGGAAGACGTCCGCATCATCTGCATCAGCGGTATGATCGAAGAGGACAAGATCCAGGAATTGAAACTGTCCGGCGCCGACGATTTCTTGCACAAGCCGTTCATGGTCGAAGAACTCATCGACCGAATGTGCGCACATCTCGAGATCGAACCGGCTTCGGCGTCCGCTTGAATCGAGGTCGGAAGTCAGAAGTCGGAAGTCAGAGATCAGAAGTCAGAAGTCACAAGCCGGAGCCGACGCTCTGACTTTCTGACTTCCGACCTCTGAACTTCTGACTTCTGACATCTGATCACGGTCTCCTTCACGGAAGAAGGAGTTGCGGCGGTGAGAGTGTCCGAACCGGGCGAATCCGCGATCGAGCTGCCGTGGCTTCGGCCGGCGACGGCCTCGCTGGTCGCCCTGGCACGCTCCAGCCTGCCGATGGCTTGGACCGCGATCAAAAGCGATCCGGCCGCCGTGTTGCACCTGCTCCGTCATTTCCCAACGAATTCCAGCGCGACCTTTCCAAACGACCTGAGTAGCTCGCCGGCCATCCTTGAATCGGCCCTGCGCCACGTGCAGCAGAATTCGGCCGGCGCCGTCGATTGGTCGCATCCGGATGTCATGCCCGTTCACGTTGCGGCGCTGGCCTACGCCCAGCTTTCAGAAATGATCGCGATGCGCGTCGGTCGTTGTGACTCGGCTTGTGCCTGGGCCGGCGGTTTGCTCGCGCCCTTGGGTTGGTTCGCGATTTGCGCCATCGAACCGGAGGCGGCTGCGGACTGTTTGCGGCATCCGATCTACGCGGAACATGTACCCGAAGTGCAATGTGAACTTTGGGGATTGGACGCGCATGCCCTCGGCCGGCGCTTGGCACGGCGGTGGGCGATTCCGGATTGGCTCAGAGCGATCGTCGGTTATTTGGGCCTATCCGCGCACGACGCTGCGCAAGTGGGCGCGGACGATCGCTTGTTTCGCATCGTCCAACTTGCCGTCTTGCTCGCGCAAACGAATGGCCATCATCTCGGCCTGCCCGTTGGCACCAACTGCGCCGAGCTGCTTACGTCGCTGGGCCTTTCGGAAGAAGATCTCAATGCGATCGGGGCCGAATGGTGCATCACGCGCACGGTGCGTAGCCAGCGCTCGCCGCCCAAGACCGACGTCGTGCCGGCGCTGCTGCCCGAATTGCTCGTACTGGCCATCGACAAGCGGCGGCTGGAACACGGACCGTACGGACAGAAGTTGGAAGCCGAGATCGATCGCCTGCAACAGGCTTTGGCGGAACAGCGGCAAACGGAAACTGAAAGGCTCCATCGGCAAAAACTGCGGTCAATGGTCGAGTTGGCGGCTGGGGCGGGGCACGAGATCAACAATCCTCTGGCGGTTATTTCGGGTCAAAGCCAGTATCTGTTGCGCAAGGAAGAAGACACAACGCGGCAGGAATCGCTACGGACGATCATTCGGCAAACGGAGCGCATTCATCAGATATTGACCGACCTGATGCAATTCGCCCGGCCCGCTCAGCCGCGGCGAATGCACCACGAATTAAGCGCTTTGGTCTCCGAGGTCGTGGACCATCAGACACCCTTCGCGGCGACGCGATCCGTGCGGCTCGAATGGTTCGAGCCAAAGGAACTGACGCCGGTGCTGGTCGATGGCCCGATGATTCGCACTGCCTTAGCGGCCCTGGTTCGCAACGCGGTCGAGGCGGCGCCCAAGGACGGCTGGGTGCGGTTGTCGGTGGAAAACGCCGATGGCCAATGGCAGGCAATTGTTGAAGACAGCGGGACCGGCCCGCTGCCGTCGCAGGTGGAGCACTTGTTCGATCCGTTCTTTAGTGGGCGCGTTGCCGGACGCGGCCGAGGACTGGGTTTGCCGACTGCCTGGCGGCTGGCGCAGGAAAACGGCGGCGACCTGCGCTTCGATCCGCTAAGTGAAAGTCCGTCCCGATTCGTCATGTCGTTGCCGCATTTCATTCCGATTGCCGAGTCGCCGTCAGCGCAGCCCGACGAATTTCTCAACCGAAAAATTGCTTGAGCAGCCCGGCTGCCTGGTCGCTTGAATCCAGCCAGAAATCTCAAGCAGCTTGGCTACTGGAGCGAATTCCTGGTAGTGTATCAGTCTGAATTGAACCGTTCCGACTGACGTATTTGCTGGCCACGGCTGTCCAACTCGCCAAGCGCATCGTCGACGAGGCGACGGGCGCAGCGCCACGCACGCCAGCGCCCAACGAAGGGAAAGACCCGTTGGCGGTCAGCTAGGGCGACGTGGTGGGCTGAAGGGTGGGAAGGCACGGGCCGCAATGATGAAGAAGAGGCAGCGGAGCGCACGCGCAAAGAGGGCGGCAAGCGTGAGATGGGCAAAGAACAAATCACGTTGACGTAACGTATATGCCGATAAAGGTTTATCGGCCATTGACGCTACGGTATAATGAATAACCGGCGTAAAATCTGCATCTCTTACCTTGCCGGGGTGTCATTCTGATTGCACGTTATTCAGGCAGGCAGTAAGCTGTAGACGATTTGAGTGAGGAATCGAGCCAATGGCAGAAGAGCAGGCAACACCGAAAAAAGAATCTGATCCCAAGGTATTTGTGATGCCCCTTGAATGGGAAATTCCTCCCAGCATCGCAACTATTTACGCGAACAATGTCATTGTCCAATACGGCGAAAATGAGTGTTACGTACTTTTTTTTGAGGGAATGCCGCCTTTTGTTACTGGAACTCCTGAACAAATGGCGGAACAGTATGAGAAGATGAAGTCGGTCAAGACAAAATGCGTTGCGCGAGTGGCGCTTCCGAGAGCTGTTATGCCAAAAGTCGTCAAGATGCTTCATGATAATCAAACGATCGTCTCTGAGATGGAAAGTCTTGCATCAAAGCCCACGACGATAGAGGCGCGTCAATGACTACCGCATTGCAATTGAATCTGCTTGTGACTCGGCCAGCGCCAAGAGCGCAAGAATTCAGCCGTTTTACGATGATCAATAACGGTGTAGTTGTCGCTAGTTGTGTTGTTGAACCGTTTTACATTTCCAAGGCAAGACTTGAACAATTGGCCAAGAAACACAAACCGCCGCAATGGTGGTACGATTTGCCTGACGAGGA
>JBGQCZ010000478.1:0-4932 GCA_041495645.1 Gemmataceae bacterium
CACCTTCCTCCACGAACACATCGCAAAACGACGTGAGTTTCTCGGCGGCGACGCGCGGGATCATTTCCTCGCATACCAGGTTCACGTAGCCAACCCGGTCATCGCGATACTCCTGCGGAATTGCGTGCGCTCCCAAGAACGTCGAAACCAACCGCACCGGCCGCGATTCGCCCAATCGCTTGTACACACGCAGTAGTTTCAATTCATCTTCAACCGTGAGTCCGTAGCCGCTCTTGCATTCGACGGCCGTAATTCCCAACAGAACCATTTGATCGAGAAACCGCCCGGCGCGTTCAAACAATTCGTTCTCATTTGCCTCACGCGTCATTCGCACCGTACGCAGAATGCCGCCGCCATTTGCTCCAATCTGCCGGTAATCCACGCCCAGGCAGCGCTGTTCGAACTCATCGGTCCGCCAACCTGCGAATGCCAGATGGGTGTGGCAATCGACCAATCCTGGAATCACTATCGCCCCATGCGCGTCGATCACTTCGGAAATCGAAAAGTGCGGCGGAATCTCGGCTTCGGGACCGACCCAGACGATTCCTTCCTTGCCCCAAGCCAACGCGGCCTTATCGATGCGCCCGACTTCCGACTGCCCGCCGGATTCGGGACATACATAGAGGGATCGGATGTTGGTAAGAATGCGAATCATTGTTTCAGTCCATCATCGGAACGTCGACGTTCTTCTCGCGTGCAGTTTCAATGGCCGATTCATACCCCGCGTCGGCGTGGCGCATGACTCCGAGGGCCGGGTCAGCGGTCAGCACACGCTGCAGCCGCTTGGCGCCATCCTCGGTTCCGTCCGCGACGATGACCATCCCGGCATGAATCGAATAGCCGATGCCAACCCCGCCTCCATGATGCAACGACACCCAACTCGCGCCGCACGCGGTATTGGCCATTGCATTGAGCAGTGGCCAGTCAGCGATGGCATCGGAGCCGTCGCGCATGGCTTCGGTTTCGCGGTTGGGCGAGGCGACCGATCCGCAGTCGAGATGGTCGCGGCCGATCACGATCGGCGCTTTCACACGACCGGTCTTCACCAGATGATTGAAGCGCTCGCCGGCCTCGGCTCGCTCGCCGTAGCCGAGCCAACAAATGCGCGCCGGTAGGCCCTGGAAATGAACCTTTTCGCGCGCAAACTGGATCCACTTGGCCAGCGCTTCGTTTTGGGGAAACGCGTCTATCACGGCCTGATCGGTTGCGGCGATGTCGGCTGGATCGCCGGACAGCGCTACCCAGCGAAACGGCCCTGCACCGCGGCAAAACAGCGGCCGAATGAACGCCGGCACGAAGCCCGGAATCTCGAACGCCTCGCGCATGCCCAGATGATCGGCGACCTGCCCGCGAAGATTGTTGCCGTAGTCGAAGGCGATCGCTCCGCGTTTCTTCAATTCGAGCAATGCTTGAACGTGATCGCGCATCGAATCGAGAACTTCTTTTCGATAGCGCGCCAAGTCGCGCATTCGCAACGCGGCGGCTGCTTCAAGCGAAAAGCCCTTCGGAATGTAGCCGACATCGATGTCGTGAGCCGCGGTTTGATCGGTGACCACGTCGATCTCGATTCCGCGCCGCACCAATTCGGGCAAGACTTCGGCGATGTTGCCGGCGAGCCCGACCGAAAGCGCCCGCTTTTCTTTCTTGGCATTCAGCACGGTGGTCAATGCTTCGCCGAGGTCGGTCATTTGCACGTCGCAATAGCCGGTCTCGACGCGGCGGCGAATGCGGGCCGGATCGACTTCCACCGCCAGAATCACGGCGCCATTCAACGTGGCCGCGAGCGGCTGTGCGCCGCCCATTCCGCCCAGGCCGGCCGTCACCACCAGCCGACCCGCCAGCGTGCCGCCGAAATGCTGCCGGGCGCAGGCGGCGAATGTCTCAAACGTGCCTTGGAGAATCCCCTGCGTGCCGATGTAGATCCACGAGCCAGCCGTCATCTGGCCGTACATCGTCAAGCCGAGCGCTTCGAGCCGGCGAAACTCGTCCCACGTCGCCCAGCGCGGCACCAGGTTGGCATTTGCCAGCAGCACTCGCGGGGCCTGATCGTGAGTGCGAATCACGCCGACCGGTTTGCCGCTCTGAATCAGCAACGTCTCATCATTTTCCAACCGCTGCAAGGTCGCGACGATCTTGTGGTAACAATCCCAATTCCGTGCCGCCTTCCCGCTGCCCCCATAGACAATTAGCTCTTGCGGTTTTTCGGCCACATCGGGATCGAGGTTGTTCATCAGCATCCGCAACGCCGCTTCCTGATGCCAACCCCGGCAGGAGAGAGTCGTGCCGCGAGCAGCGCGAATGACAGCGGACTTGATGCTACCTGACATTGCGTTGTCCCGTTTCGGCATGGGAGTCGAACCCCGAAAAACGCGCATTTCCGTGCATTTGGCGATCGTCGCTGACCGACCTTCCTCGACGTATCCGATTGGGTGGTCGTACTTTAACGCGTGCCGACGATGCTCGCAAAAACTTTGCACGTTTACGCGCTCGCACGTGCGCACGCTCGCACGTACGCGCGCTCGCCCGCCCGCACGTTTGTGCGCACGCTCGGGCCGCGTGCAGCGCGGTCTGCCTCCGCGGCCATCTCGTCGCGAGCAGGTTGAGCATCGACATCATCACAATCGCTTTCTCGCCGAGAAGTGCGTGCGGCGAAGGAAGGGCTCTCGAACTACGACTCCATTATAGGCTCGGAAATCACGGTGCAGTCAACGGCGGCAGCGGCCGTATTCGCACCCGATCATCGGTCGCTACCGCAAAGTATCCCGCCCAGTCTGATCGCGACTCGATTACTTCAAGCATGCGATGAATGTCGGCGTCTGGATCATCGCCCGCGAGCCGGAACAAGATGACGCCGCAGTCCGCCGGCAATCCGAAACGGAACGCTAACTCGCCTAAGTCTTTGTCCTGTGTAACCACTAACCGTGACTCTGATTGAGCGCGAGCAAGAATGATCGAGTCGTCTGATCCTCGCATCGACTCTTTGACCGCCAAAACATCGTGCCCGCGGTTACGCAACTCCAGCACCAAGGCGGCAGAGATGTTTTCATTGACGATTAGTTTCACACCAGAGTCCCATTGCGATCAACCGGTAACAAGTAAACACGTTCCGACTTCAATGCGTCGCCCGCATACGCGAGACAGGCCTGAATGTCCTTTTGTGTGAGATGGTCATACTCCTTTAGCAATCGGTCAACAGTCCAACCACGGCCGAGCAAGTCGATGACAAACTCAACGGCTATGCGCGTTCCCTTGACGATCGGCTTGCCTACCAAGATCTTTGGGTCCACAGTGATCCGATCCTGCCAGTTCATGATTCGCCTCCGTCTCGTGCGTGACAACCGTGTGAATTGTACCGCGCATCAAGCCAATCTTCGCCTCACAACTGAGTCTCCGCCATTTCCATCGCTCGCAGCAGCGCCTGGGCCTTGTCCATGGTTTCCATCCACTCGTCGGCGGGCACGCTGTCCATGACGATGCCGGCGCCGGCTTGCACGTAGGCGGTTTGGCCTTTCAAGACCATGGTTCGCAACGCGATGCAGGTATCCATGTTGCCGCTGAAATCGACGTAGCCCACGGCCCCGCCATACGGCCCGCGGCGGTGCGGTTCGAGTTCGTCGATGATTTGCATGGCGCGAATCTTGGGCGCGCCGCTCAGAGTTCCGGCTGGCAGGCATGAGCGCAGCGCATCGAACGCTGTCTTGCCCGGTTGCAGGCGGCCGGTCACCGTGCTGCTGAGATGCATCACGTGGCTGTAGCGCTCGATGGAAAGCAAATCGGTGTATTGCACGGAGCCGAAGCGCGACACGCGGCCCACGTCGTTGCGGCCGAGGTCCACCAGCATGATGTGCTCGGCACGTTCCTTCGGGTCGGCGGCGAGTTCCTCCGCCAACCGCCGGTCTTCCTCCTCCGTCGCGCCGCGTTTGCGCGTGCCGGCGAGAGGCCGCGTCGTGACCAAATCGCCTTCAACGCGCACCATGATTTCCGGCGAACTGCCGATGAGATTCAACGTGCCCATCTTCAGCAAGAACATGAACGGGCTGGGATTCACCACGCGCAGGGCCCGGTAAATGTCGAGCGGGCGGGCCTTCGTTTCGGTTTGCAAGCGTTGGCTCAAGACCACCTGAAAGATATCCCCGGCCTTGACGTATTCGCGGCACTTTTCGACGGCTGTTTCGAACTCGGGACGTGTAAAGTTAGACTGAAATGAAAACGTTGCCTTGCGGCTGGCCGTCGGCTCGATGTCGGTCAGTTGCAGGTCCGCTGGGTTCTGTTGCAGTTTCTCAACCAACCGATCCACGCGATCGCAAGCCTTGCGATAGCTGCCTTGCAAGTCATTCGGATCGACGTGCGCATGAGCGACCACCGCGATGGTCTTGTTGATGTGATCGAATATGATCATGCGGTCGTAAAAGGCGAAGCCGAGATCAGGCAGCCCGCGATCATCGGGCGGCGCGTTCGGCAAATGCTCGACGTAGCGAATAGTGTCATAGCCGGCATAGCCGACGGCCCCGCCGCAAAAACGCGGCAAGCCGGGGACGCTCGGGCAGCGATATTTCGCCAGCAACTCTTCGAGCGTGCGCAACGGATCGGCATGATCCGTTTCGGTAACCTGCCGCTGGCCCGATTCATGAATGCGGACCTTCGAGCCAAACGCTTCGAACTTCAGAAACGGTCCGGAGCCGACGAAACTGTAGCGCCCCATGCGCTCGCCGCCGACCACGCTCTCGAAAAGAAACGACCATTCCCCTTCCTGGATCTTGCAAAAGGCCATCACGGGCGTGAGCGAATCGCCGGTCAATTGGCGATAAACCGGTACCATCGAAGTGCCGCGCGCCAGCTCGGCGAACTCAGTGAATGAGGGGAAATGACGCAATGGAACTCCCGACTAGAATCGCAAGTTGGCTGATTTGTAGGTAGTGGGTCAGTTTGTGG
>JBGQCZ010000479.1:0-4931 GCA_041495645.1 Gemmataceae bacterium
AGGGTGGGTCGAGCGAGCTTCGCTCGCGCTGGCCCACCATGCGATCACCGACGAAATGGTGGGCCAGCGCGAGCGAAGCTCGCTCGACCCACCCTACATGTGACCTTGGTGTTGGGCTGAGGAGTGCCGCCAATGGAACTCGCTTCCCGACAACGTGGCTGTCTTCTCGGGCTGGCTTGCGGCGATGCCGTTGGGACGACTGTCGCGGCTCGTCATGGCCGGTGAGATCCGTTCATTGGCGAATCGGCTGTCAGGCCCGATGGCTCAGCGCATACGCTGCAGCGCTTCGCGGGCTTCCACGGTCGGTCGTGCGCCTGGCGCGCCCGCGGCCAATTTCTCCAACACTCGCCGCGCGGCTTCGCTGCCTTGTTGTTCGAGCGCTGCGATCGCGCGCAACGCTCGTCGTTGCTCCGCGTCCGGCTCTGCCTTCTCGATCCGCTCAACCAGCCGCTCCAGCCGCCGTCGGGCTTCCAGCGATTTCGCGGATGAAAGGGCGCGACGCAGCGCTGGGCTGGCCAATTCGCCCGTTTTTTCCAGTTCCTGCCGGGCCGCTCGCGGTCCGCGAAGCGCGGTTCGTCCAATTCGGCGATCCAGCGTTCGAGCGGCTGCTCGTCGATCTTCGGCGTTGGTTTCAGACGGGCGGAAAGGAACTCGACCGCAGCGTCGCCGTCATTCGCGAGCGCGGCGATGCCAAGCCGGGCCATGACGGGATTCTCCGAAGCCAATCGCTCCCACGCCTGCGCGCGTTCCTCTTCGGTGAGGTGCTTTTTCAAGTCCGGCAATTTTGGGGTCTGCCAAATGATCGCCGTGGCATCCGCGCCGGCCGAGGCCAGTAGCTTGCCGTCGCGCGAGAAATCCAGCGCATACACCGTGGTTTGATGGCCCTTGTAACGATCGAGCGTTTCGCCGGTGCGCAGATCGACAACTTCAATGGCGCCCATTTCGCCCGCGAGTGCGATGCAGCGCCCGTCGGGCGAAAAGGCAATCGCTTTGAGCAAGCGTTCCCGCTCGCGCAGCGGCAGCCAGCGGCGATGCGTGAGCGTTTCACGAACCTGAAACTCTCCGTCGTATGTTGCCGACGCGTACAAACGGCCGTCGGGAGAAATTGCCACGGCCGAGTAGCCCGGATCTTCGGCGAGATGTTGAAAGGCGTGCAGTTCCTTGCCGGTGACGAGGCTCCAAAGGCGCAAGGTCCCGTCGCGGCTTCCGGAAATTGCCAGGCGGCCGTGAGACGCGAGGTCCAGCGAATCGATCAAGTCGCCGTGTCCGGTCATGGCCAGCAATTGTTCGCGTTTGGCCACGTCCCAGATGCGAATGGTCGGGTCCCATGAACCGCCGGACATGATCAGCCGCTTACCGTCCGGGAAAAACTTGATCTTCGTGATTCCGCCGCGATGGCCTACGAAGGGCGTCAATTCCTCGCCGTTGGCCGGGTTCCAGACGCGCAGGGTGAGATCGGCTCGCCCGCCGGAACAGAGCATTTTGCCATCGGGCGAGAAAGCGAGCGCCCAGACGTTGTCGGGATGGTTGCCGAAGGCCCGCAGATGTTCGCCGGTTTTCACGTCCCAAAGGTGAACTTTCTTGAGCGACCCGCCGCAGGCGAGCGTCTTGCCGTCGGGTGAAAAAGCGACGGACCAAAGCGTGCCCTCGCCGTCCTCGGTGACGACGAATTTCCTGACGGCGCCGGGCGGCAATTCGCCGGCGCGAACGGTTGATATGGAGAACACCGTCAGGACTATCAATCGCCGAATCATGGTTCTTCAACGCAAGAACTTACTTCTTCTTGCAATAACTCAGCGACAACAGGGCGTAAGCCGTCGCGAGTTCGGGGGAGTTTTCGAAAAAGGCTTTGTTGTCATTGGCCCAGCTGCCGTCGGCTTTTTGGCGCTTCTTCAGCGCTTCGAACAAATCCATGCGCCATTCGTGCTTGCCGTCTTTGGCGGTGAAGGTCTCTTCGCCCACGGCGTCCATGGCTTTGCCGAAGAGGTGGTAGTAGTAGTAAAGGCCCGCTTTGCCATCGCCGCCAGTGCCCGGGTTTTCGTCGAGTGTATAGTGGCGGGCGATCCAATCGAGGGCGGCCTTCACGCGTTGGTCCTCTTTGCCCAATCCGGCGTAGAGGAAACTCTTCAGTCCCGCATAGGTCATCGTGCCGACGGAGCGCAGCCCGCCGATGGCGGTGCGGTTCGGGCTCTTGTCGTTGTCGGCATCGGCTGGGTTGTAGGTCAGCCCGCCCTTGTCTTCATCGCTGGCCTTTTTGGCAAAGGGCCGGTCGTTGGTTTCGCCGGGGAGGTTTTGGCAGCGGCTGATGAACTTCAGAGCATTCTTGACGGCCGGATCGTCTTTGGAGACGCCCGCGGCCAACAGCGACTCGACAAAGAAATGCGTGTTGGACATGTCGGGTCGCCCAGCGCCGTCGTAGCCAACGCCACCGAACTTGGTTTCGCTTTCGTCGCCCGGATTGCCCTGCAACGATTTCAGGAATTTGCCCGCGTTGGCGATGACGGTGTCGTAGCGCCCGTTCTTGTTCGCTTCCTTGAATGCAACCAGCGCTACGCAGGTGGTGTAGTTGGCCAAACGCTGATTGTAAATTCCGCCGTCGGCTTGAACCTGCTTCTCGAGGTAGGCGAGCGATTTAGCGACGACGGGTTCGTCGGGGCTGACGCCGTTTCGAATCAGGCCGGCGGCAACCATCGCGGTCACGCCCGGCCCGCCAAGCTTTGGCGCGAAACTTCCGTCTTCATTCTGACGCGTCTTCAAAGCCTCGACGGCCTTGTCGAGGACCCCCTTCAAGTCCTTCGCATCGGGCTCCGCGGCGCTTGCGGAAATGACCCCGAGCACGACGGCGAAACCCGTAATCAGAATTCTGGACATGAAGGGCACTCCTTTTTGGTGAATCGGCAGAATTCGGAGCAAACCGGATGCCGGTGCGATTGCCACGGCGGAATGCGATATTCCAGGGCGTCGGGTCGCCAGCGCGGTCAGTCGTTGACCCACGCTGGTAACGAATTGATCACTTCGCCCGGCTCAAATACTCGCCCGTGCGCGTATCAACCTGGACCATTTCGCCGGTATTGATGAATGGCGGCACGGTGATTTTCAAGCCAGTCTCGAGCACGGCGGGTTTGTATTGAGCCGCCGCCGTCGCCCCTTTGATGCCCGGATCGGTCTCGACGACTTTGAGCTCGACGGTAGCCGGAAGTTCAATGTCGATCGGTTTGCCCTCATACATCGTGAGAACAACGGTATCGTTCTCCTTCAAGTATTTCATTTGCTCGCCGATGGTCTCGTCGGGAAGGGAAATTTGCTCGAAGCTCTCGGAATCCACGAAGATGAATTCCACGCCGTCCTTGTACGAGTATTGGTATTGGCGTTTTTCCAGGTACGCGAGTTCGGCTTTGTCTTCGGGCCGCACGCGGTTGATGGTGATGCTGCCGGTCTTCAAGTTCTTCATCTTGAGTTGCAGGATCGCGCGCCAATTTCCCGGCGTGTTCAAGTCGCGTTCGAGGCACTGGTGCAATTGGCCATCCTCGGCGACGAGGACCATACCCCGGCGGATGTCCACGTTCTTGATCGAAGCCACGTTCGAACCTCCGTCACGAAAACACAAACCGGCGACGGCCAAGAAGGCAATGCACACCGGGTCACGACTGTGAATTGTAGCGATTCGGTCCAGCCTCACCAAGCCGTCCGGCGTGCGGGTGGATTTGCAAATCGTCCGGTCACATCCGGCTTCGTTCGCGCGCCTCGTTGTAAGCCGCGTCCAGATCGAGTTGCAGCTCCGGTCCGCCGCGCAAAGCAAGTGGCAGGATTGGAAGGGACTGCCCGACGCGTAACGCGGCCTTAATGAGCTCGGCGTGATCGCCCGCCTCTGGAGTACGGCGCGGCCGGTAGGCGACGGCATACAATCTCGTATCCGGCGGAAATAGAAATGGCTCGCCAAGCCCTATCCAGCGCACGAGCTCGTCGTGAAGGTTGGATGTGCGTTCGGTCACGACGTCCACGACAACCAAGCCGATTCCTTGTGTCAGGTAATTCAGTGACTTCGCGATGAACGCGCGCCGCGCCTCGGGACGATCCTTGTTCCGCGGGCTAACGAGCTCAATCGCGCCGACAAGCGTTGGACCCGAACTCGTCTCGAAAAGGCGAACTTCGAACTCATCCGGGAATACGAGCGGCATGGCCAAAGCAATGGTTGGCGGAGCGGAAACGGGAAGCGTGGCCGTCGCCGTGCCGCCGTTCGCCGACGGGGTTCCCATGGCACGCGAATCCTGGGTCGCCACGTCCACCTCGACCAATCCGCCGATACTCACTTGAGCTTCCGAAAAATACCCCGCCGGAAGATTGCGATTGAGCGCGTCGGCTAGGGCATGCGCCCAACGGCCGTGAAACGATTCCCAATGCCGCAGCGCGCTCACCGGCGGATGAAAATGGTCCAATAGCGGCATGATTCCCTCGATCAATTCAACTTTGCCCCATCATATCACGATAAGGCGATCATTGTCATCGCTCCATCGCCTTCTGCAGTCTCGGCCGCGGTTGGTCCTGCCATTTTTTCACGTCGCCGCGAAGCACCTCGACCGCTTTCGCAAGCTGTGAATCCTCTCCGCGCGGCATCTCGCCCGGCTTCGGCCAGAGGATGTGGTGCGGCACGGCGCCGTTTAGTTCCATATCTTGCCCGTCGCCCGCCAGATACCAGCCGCGGAATGGTAGCCGCAACAAACCGGCGTCCATGATCTGCGTGGCGCCGGTGCTGATCACGCCGCCGGCGGTCGGCACGCCGACCAATTGCCCGCGTCTCAACGTCTTGATGGCGTGGCTGAAAATCTCGGCGTTGCTGAAGCTGTTCTGGTTGCACAGCACCACGATCGGCTTGTTCCAGGAGGCATAGACCTTGCGGTCGTTGGGGTAGCCGGGCTGGCCGCCGCGGCCGA